>DASSLE010000205.1:0-4048 GCA_035689725.1 Pseudolabrys sp. | reverse complement strand
AGCGACGGCGTGGTTCGTGGCAACGTAGACTCGCTCATGAAGTTAGTCGATGCGCTCGCGGCCAATAGAATCGAACTGATCGGCGAGGGCGCCACCTCAAGCACCGGCGGCCGCGGGGTACGACTCAAATGAGCGGTCGCGCCATAGCGATCGGCAGCCACGCCGAGTGGAGATGCTGATGGCGATCTACGCGCTTTATGGCGTGGGAGCGCTGCTGGCGCTTGCGCCAATCGCGGTCGTTCTGGCAGCATCGCCGCGCGCCAGCAATGTCATCTATGGTGCAAGCCTGATCATCACGCTGGCGCTGGGCGTGATTGGGCTCATATGCCTCATCGAGCGGAAGGTCTCCATTGCGACGTTGCCGCTCGGTCTGCCATGGCTCGGTGCGCATTTTCGCATAGACGCGCTTGCGGCCTTCTTCATCATCGTCGTCAATCTTGGCGGCGCGGCCGCGAGCCTGTTCGCGCTTGGCTATGGTCGCCACGACGAAGCGCCGCAGCGCGTCCTGCCGTTCTATCCGGCCTATCTCGCCGCCATGAACCTGGTGGTGTTCGCCGATGACGCCTTCAGTTTCCTGGTGTCGTGGGAGTTCATGTCGCTTTCGTCCTGGGCATTGGTGGTTGCGCATCACCGGGAACGCGAAAACCTGCGCGCCGGCTACGTCTACCTGCTGATGGCGAGCTTCGGTACGCTGGCGCTGCTACTCGCCTTCGGTCTGCTCGCGGGCGCGAATGGCAATTATGCATTCGATGCCATCCGCGCTTCGCACCCGTCCGTCGCGCTGGCCGCCCTTGTACTAGTCTTGACGATCGTCGGCGCGGGCTCCAAGGCCGGTGTCGTTCCTTTGCATGCCTGGTTGCCGCTCGCGCATCCGGCCGCGCCCAGCCACGTCTCCGCCCTGATGAGCGGGGTTATGACCAAAGTTGCGGTCTATGGCTTCGTGCGCATCGTGTTCGACCTGCTCGGCGCGCCAGAATGGTGGTGGAGCATCCTGGTGCTCGCAATCGGTGGCGTGACAGCTGTGATGGGCGTGCTGTACGCGCTCATGCAACACGATCTCAAACGCCTACTCGCGTATCATACTGTTGAAAATATCGGCATCATTTATATCGGGCTTGGCCTCGCACTTGCCTTTAAGGCACACAGCATGGCTGTCGCTGCGGCACTGGCACTCACCGCGGGGCTGCTCCATGTGTTCAATCACTCCGTCTTCAAGAGCTTGTTGTTCTTCGGCGCCGGCGCCGTACTTAATGCAACCGGCGAACGTGACATGGAGCATCTTGGCGGCCTGATCCATCGCATGCCGCAGACCGCTTTCGTGTTCCTCGTCGGCTGCGTCGCGATCTCGGCGCTGCCTCCGCTCAATGGTTTCGTATCGGAATGGCTGATATTCCAGGCCATCCTGCTCAGTCCACAACTACCATCCTGGGGCCTGAAATTCCTGGTGCCGGCGGTAGGTGCGTTGTTGGCGCTGTCGGCGGCGCTTGCCGCCGCCTGTTTCGTGAAAGCCTTCGGCGTGAGCTTCCTGGGGCGCCCGCGCACGCCGGCCGCCGCGGACGCAGTCGAAACCGACAGCAATTCGCTCGCTGCCATGTACTTTTTGTCGGCGTTGTGTCTCGTCGCCGGTATCCTGCCCGGCATTTTCATCGACGCGCTGGCGCCCGTCACCGACGCGTTGGTCGGCGTGAGCATGCCGCACCAGACCGGCCTCGATTGGCTCACCATTGTGCCGATCGCGGAAAGCCGCAGCTCCTATAACGGGCTCCTGGTCTTTATATTCGTAACGTTGTCCGGTTCGATCGCCGCCTTCGCCATTCATCGACTGGCCTCCGACAAATTGCGGCGCGGACCGGCCTGGGACTGCGGGTATCCGGACCCGAGTCCGGCAACACAATATACGGCCTCAAGTTTTGCCCAACCGATCCGCCGCGTTTACGGCACCAGCGTATTCCGCGCGCGCGAAATCGGGGAAATGCCGCCGCCGGGCGCGACCGCACCGGCGCGGCTCACCGTCGAACTCCGCGATCTAATCTGGGACCTCGCTTACGCGCCAATCGCCGCCTTCGTCGACTACGCTACCGAGCGGCTCAATGTCCTGCAATTCCTCACCATCCGCCGCTATCTCACGCTGGTATTCGCGGCACTGGTGTTGCTCCTGCTGGTGCTTGCGATATGGCAGTGATCCGCGATTTCGCCTTCCAGGGCACACAGATGCTGTTGGTGCTGCTGCTGGCGCCGCTGCTTACAGGCTTCGTGCGCAAGATGAAGGCGCGCCTCTTGCGCCGGCAAGGGCCACCACTGTTGCAGCCCTATCGTGATCTCATTCGATTAATGCGCAAGGAAGTTGTACTCGCGGGAAGCGCATCCTGGCTGTTTCGTGTCATTCCCTACATCGTTTTCGCTGGCACCTGGGTCGCGGCATCATTGGTGCCGACCTTCCGCAGTGGATTGCTGTTCTCGTGGTCGGCCGATCTGATTGCGCTCATAGCGCTGCTCGGTAGCGCGCGCTTTTTCCTCGCGCTTGCCGGTCTTGACGTCGGTACCAGCTTCGGCGGCATCGGCTCGAGTCGCGAGGTCATGATCGCCTCGCTCGCCGAGCCGGCAATGCTGATGATCATGTTCACGCTTGCGCTGATTGCCGGCTCCACGCAACTCTCCATCATGGCCGCCCACATGGTGTCGGGCGAAGTGGGCTTGCGGGTTTCGCTCGGCCTCGCGCTGCTCGCATTGATCATGGTGGCAATCGCGGAAAATGCACGTATTCCTGTCGACAATCCGGCGACCCATCTTGAGCTCACCATGGTGCACGAGGCGATGGTGCTGGAATATTCCGGCCGCCATCTGGCGCTAATCGATCTCGCTTCCGAACTCAAGTTGCTGCTCTACGTTTCGGTGATCGGTTGTTTGTTCACACCTTGGGGCATCGCACCACCAAACGGAACCGCGGCCGAGATCGCTGTTGGCGTCGCAACCTATATCGCCAAGCTCGCGGTCGGCGGCGTTCTCCTAGCGGTGTTCGAGACATCCATTGCCAAGATGCGCGTGTTCCGGGTGCCGGCCTTCCTGGGCGCGGCGCTGATGCTGGGCCTGCTGGGTACCTTGCTGTTGTTTGTTTCGCGGAGCCTTTAGACAATGCGCGGTCTCTCTTTCGACGTCGCTCATTTACTCGCCGGTTCGCTGGTGCTGCTGAGCTTCATGCAGCTTTACCAGGACCGGCTCTACGCGCTGCTCAATATCTACGCGCTCCATGCCCTGGTGCTGGCGGCTTCGGTCGCCTGGCAAGCCTTCGTGCAGGACGCGCCGCATCTCTACCTCACGGCGATGATAGCGCTGGTGTTCAAGGCCATCGTCATTCCGACGGCACTGCATCGCATCATTGTCCGCCTCGGCATCCACCGTGAGATAGAAACCGTCGTCGGAGTCGGCCCCGCCATGCTGCTCGGCATGGGCCTGGTCGCACTCTCTATGGTGGTGATGCTGCGGGTAACCGCCGAAGCCGACCCTTTGGCGCGTGAGGATCTCGCTTTCGCGCTGTCAGTGGTACTGCTTGGCCTATTGATGATGGTCACGCGGCGTAACGCGGTGAGCCAGGTGGTTGGCTTTATGTCACTGGAGAATGGCCTAGTGCTGGCGGCGACCGGCGCCAAGGGCATGCCGCTGGTAGTCGAGATTAGCATTGCGTTCTCGGTGCTGATCGCTTTCATCGTCATCGGCATCTTCCTGTTCCGGATTCGCGAAAGATTCGACACCGTCGATGTGCAGGCGCTCGACCGTTTCCGTGGAGAACGGCGATGATCGATGCGCTCACGGGTGTTCTCGTTATTCCTGCAGTCGCCGCCGGTCTGTTCGCGGCGCTGCCCGGCTATCGGCTGACCGCGCGCCTCAACGTACTGGCGACGCTGCTCACCTTCTTGACCGCCGTTTCTCTGTTCGTGTTCGAGCCCAAGTCCGGCCCCTATCTGCTGGTGGATGACCTCAACAAGGTGTTCATCGTGCTGACGACTTTTGTCGGCTTCACCACCAGTTTGTTCAGCGCAAGTTATATCGG
>DASSLE010000204.1:0-2189 GCA_035689725.1 Pseudolabrys sp. | reverse complement strand
TCTCTACTTCCTCGATTTCGGCTCGTTCGCGGTTGCAGGATCGAGCCCGGAAATTTTGGTAAAAGTTTCCGGCGATGGTGTCTCTATCCGCCCAATTGCTGGCACGCGCCATCGTGGTGTGACACCACACGAGGACAAAGTGCTCGAACAGGAGCTGCTCGCCGACCCCAAGGAGCGCGCCGAGCACCTGATGCTGCTTGATCTTGGTCGCAACGATGTCGGCCGCGTCGCGACCATAGGTACGGTCAAGGTCACCGACCAATTTTTCGTCGAACGATACAGCCACGTGATGCATATCGTGTCCAATGTTGAGGGCAAGCTCGCCAGCAATCGCGATGCGCTCGATGCGTTGATGGCGGGTTTCCCTGCAGGGACCGTGTCGGGTGCGCCCAAGGTGCGCGCGATGCAAATCATCGACGAATTGGAGAAAGAGAAACGCGGTATCTATGCCGGCTGCGTCGGCTACTTCTCCGCCGCTGGCGAGATGGACACCTGCATCGTTTTGCGCACAGCGCTGGTGAAGGACGGCAAGATGTACGTCCAGGCCGGCGCCGGCATCGTTGCCGATAGCGAGCCTGATTTCGAACAACAGGAGTGTATCAACAAGGCGAAAGCGTTGTTTCGAGCCGCCGAGGAAGCCCGACGCTTTGCCAGCGCCGCCAAACGCGGCCAGTAACACCGCCAAAGGCGGCTGCTTGACCCCCCTCAGGGGGCACCGTAAACCCTTGGCAAAGCGGTGGAACATGATCGTCCTGATCGACAACTACGACAGCTTCACTTTCAATCTCTTCCATTATTTGGCAGGGCTTGGAGCGGATGTGGTCGTGCATCGCAACGACAAGATTTCGGTTGCCGATGTTTTGGCGTCGGAGCCGACTGCTATCGTGCTCTCGCCAGGCCCCTGCACGCCGAACGAAGCCGGCATTTGTCTTGATCTCATCGACAAGGCCTCGCCCACTATTCCGATCCTCGGCGTTTGCCTCGGTCATCAGGCGATTGGTCAATCGTTCGGCGGCAACGTGGTGCGCGCAACGCCACTCCACGGCAAGGTTTCGGAGATCAAACACACGGGCACGGGGATTTTCCGCGGCATTAACGGGCCACTGAAAGCAACGCGCTATCACTCGCTTGTTGTTGAACGCGCGACCCTGCCGCGCGAACTCAACGTCAATGCAGAGACCGGCGACGGCCTAGTGATGGGGCTGACGCATATGAAACTGCCTGTGCATGGCGTGCAATTCCATCCCGAGAGTATTGCTTCCGAACACGGCCATCTAATGCTGAAAAACTTTCTCGACATTGCCGCAGGCTGGAACGCGCAGCGCGGACGGCGCGGTACACCCACACGCAAAGCAGCTACCTTGCACGCAGCGACCTGAGGCACTTATCGTGGCCGATAATTTCAAAGCGCTCATCGCCAAGGTCGCGACCGGCGCAACCCTCACCCGCGAGGAAGCGGCCGGTGCCTTTGACCGCATGATGTCGGGCGAAGCTACACCATCGCAGATGGGCGGGCTGTTGATGGCATTGCGTGTGCGCGGGGAAACTGTCGACGAGATTACAGGCGCAGTAACCACCATGCGCGCCAAAATGCTAGGCGTGAAGGCGCCCCCTGACGCGGTTGATGTGGTCGGCACAGGCGGCGATGCGTCCGGATCATTCAACATCTCGACCTGCGCCGCCTTCATCGTGGCCGGCGCCGGCGTACCAGTCGCCAAGCACGGCAATCGCGCACTGTCGTCAAAGTCAGGCGCAGCCGACGTGTTGCAGGCACTGGGCGTCAGGATCGAACTTGATGCAGCTCAGGTGGGTAACTGCATCCGCGATGCGGGTATCGGCTTTATGTTCGCGCCGGCACATCACCCGGCGATGAAAAATGTGGGACCCACCCGGGTTGAGCTCGGCACCCGTACCATCTTTAATTTGCTCGGGCCCTTATCGAACCCAGCGAGCGTCAAGCGACAAATGATTGGCACTTTTTCAAAGCGCTGGGTTGAGCCAATGGCGCAGGTGCTGAAAAATCTCGGCTCCGAAAGTATTTGGGTCGTGCACGGCTCCGATGGACTCGATGAGATCACCACTGCCGGCCCGACGAGCGTGGCGGCGCTGGAAAACGGCAAGATCCGAACGTTCGAAGTAACGCCGGAGGATGCGGGTTTATCCCGCTCGAAACCGGAGGCCCTGCGCGG
>DASSLE010000203.1:0-2885 GCA_035689725.1 Pseudolabrys sp. | reverse complement strand
TTGGGTCATCGATCGCATGGCGGAGTCAGGCTTCGTCAAAACCTCGGACGCCGAAAAGGCCAAGCTTTCGCCGCTCGGCGTGACATCAAAGGCAACCAGCGCGCATATCTTCGCCGCTGAATATTTCGCCGAGGAAGTTCGGCGCGAACTTTATGAGCGATATGGCGAGAAGAAGTTGTACGAGGGCGGTCTCTCCGTCCGCACTTCACTGGATCCCAAGTTGCAGGTGCTGGCGCGCAAGACGTTTACGGAAGGTCTGGTGCGTTTCGATGAAGCGCAAGGTTGGCGTGGCGCTGTAACGAAAATCGATATTGCGGGCGACTGGGGCGTCAAACTCGCCGAAGTAAAAGCTTTGGCCGATGTAGCACCCTGGCGATTGGCAGTGGTGTTAGAAGTCAGCGATCAATCGGCCCGTATTGGCTTGCAGCCGGGACGCGAACCGGGCGGCTTTGTTAGCAAAGATCGCACGGTCGGCATATTGCCGCTCGAAGGTATAAAATGGGCTAAGACTGGCGGCAAGCCGGTCGGGAAAGTCAGTCAAGTCGTTAGCCCCGGCGACGTAGTTTATGTGGAGCCGGCCAAATCCGAAGGCCAATTCGTCTTGCATCAAGTTCCGGAAGTTTCCGGCGCGATGGTGGTGGAAGACCCATGGACCGGACGCGTGCTCGCCATGGTTGGCGGGTTCTCTTTCGATCAGAGCCAGTTCAACCGCGCGACCCAAGCATTGCGCCAGCCCGGCTCGTCTTTCAAACCTTTCGTCTATGCGGCCGCGCTCGATAACGGCTACACTCCGTCGACTATCGTGCTTGACGCCCCGCTCGAGATAGACCAGGGGCCTGGCATAGGGGTGTGGCGGCCGGAAAATTACGAAGGCAAATTCTATGGCCCAGCCACCCTGCGCTTCGGCATCGAACACTCGCGTAACGTGATGACGGTGCGGCTCGCGCAGGACATCGGCATGCCGCTGATTGCCGATTATGCCAAGCGCTTTGGCGTCTATGACGATTTGCCACCATATCTGTCGTTCGCGCTTGGCGCTGGTGAGACCACGCTGCTGCGCATGACGACCGCCTACGGGATGTTCGATAATGGCGGCCGCCATATCAAGCCGACCTTGATTGACCGCATCCAGGACCGTTACGGCCACACCGTTTACAAGCACGACGAGCGCGAATGCGTCGGATGTGATGGCAAGAAATGGGAGAACCAGCCCGAGCCATCGCTCATCGACCGGCGCCAGCAAGTTCTTGATCCGATGACCGCCTATCAGATTACGTCGATGATGGAAGGCGTGGTCCTGCGCGGTACTGCGGCAGGGGCGGGCTTCCAAAAGGAAGTCGGCAAACCGGTCGCCGGCAAAACGGGCACCACCAACGATGAAAAGGATGCCTGGTTCATCGGCTTTACGCCGGACATCGTGGTCGGTGTCTATATGGGCTACGACAAGCCGCGCCATCTTGGCCGCGGCGCGACCGGCGGTCATCTCTCTGCGCCCATTGTGAAAGATTTTCTCAAAGTTGCGCTCGCCGACAAGCCGTCGGTGCCGTTCCGCGTGCCGCCGGGGATCAAGCTCGTCCGTGTCGATCTGAAGAGCGGAACGCGCGCCGGCCCCGGCACCGAGCGGGCGATCCTGGAGGCTTTCAAGCCCGGCACGGCGCCACCCGATAACTACTCGGTTGTCGGCGGCGGCGATGGGGCAGACGGCGGCGGACGGTCCTGGGGCGTTGGTGTCAGCCCCGACGCCGACCGCGCGGTGCGTTCGGGCACGGGTGGGCTGTACTGATAGTCCAGCCCGCGGCGGTTGCGTCGATCCGGTTGCATCGCTAAATCAACGTCACACGAATCGAAACGGCGCCGCTCCTGCCGCGATGGAATTTAATATGCGCGCGGAAACTCAGAATCTGGTCGAGGAAATCAAGCAGTCAGTGCGGCTGCTGAGGAGGCATCTTTGACGTCGACACCGCGACGCGGCGCCTTGCCGAGCTGAACAAGCAGTCGGAAGAGCCCAATCTCTGGAGCGATCAGGTACGAGCGCAGCGTGTGATGCGCGAGCGTGATGCGCTCGACGACCAGCTTAAGGCCATCGGCCGCATCGAGCAGGAGCTTGAAGATCAACTCACCTTGATAGAGCTCGGTGAGGCGGAGAAAGACGACAAGACCATCAGCGAAGCCGAAGCCGCGCTCAAACGGCTGAAGGCCGAAGTGGCGCGGCGGGAGCTGGAAGCGCTGTTATCCGGCGAGGCCGACGCCAATGACTGCTATCTCGAAGTCCATGCTGGCGCCGGCGGCACCGAGAGCCA
The DNA here is from genome assembly GCA_035689725.1 of Pseudolabrys sp. Lineage (GTDB taxonomy): Bacteria > Pseudomonadota > Alphaproteobacteria > Rhizobiales > Xanthobacteraceae > Pseudolabrys. The sequence continues at coordinate 585 of DASSLE010000203.1, read as the reverse complement.
GGACTGGGCCAATATGCTCATGCGCATGTATGTGCGTTGGGCCGAGGCGCACGGCTACAAGGTTGAGTGGATTGAGGAGAGCGAGGGCGAGGGCGCCGGCATCAAGTCGGCGACCGTGATGATCAAGGGCCACAACGCCTATGGCTGGCTCAAGAGCGAGAACGGGGTGCACCGGCTGGTGCGCATCTCGCCCTTCGATTCCAATGCGCGCCGGCACACCTCGTTCGCCAGCGTTGTCGTGTTTCCCGTGGTAGACGACCGCATCAAGATCGAGATCAATGAGAACGACGTCCGTACGGATGTCATGCGTTCGGGGGGTGCCGGCGGTCAGCACGTGAACAAGACTGAATCTGCCGTCCGCCTTACACACATTCCGACCAATATCGTGGTGAAGTGCCAGCAGGACCGGTCGCAGCATCGCAACCGCGCGATGGCCTGGGACATGCTGCGCGCCAAGCTGTTCGAGATTGAGATGAAGAAGAGAGAGGATAAAGCGGCAGCCGAACAGGCCGCCAAAACCGATATCGGATGGGGCCACCAGATTCGTTCCTACGTGCTGCAGCCCTATCAGATGGTAAAGGATCT
>DASSLE010000202.1:0-2133 GCA_035689725.1 Pseudolabrys sp. | reverse complement strand
GATGCCTACGCCGCCGATCGGCCAGCGACACGTGCCCGGCGCGAGGTCGAGCAGCGAGCACGGCTCCGCGCTTACCACGTCCACGACAACCGGCTCCGATGCGAACAGCGCTTGAAGCGCCTTACGCTGGGTGAGGACGCGGGGGGCTCGAGTCGGCGCGCCCTCGCGTGGCCGCGACGTAACTGCGCTCCTGCCGCGCGATAAGCCGAGGCGGTTGATCTTGCCAATAACGGCGTTACGGGAAACACCGATCTCTTGGGCGATCTGCCCGCAGGACAAGCCGGCGTTGACGCAGTTTTTGAGCAGGAGCACGCGCTCCGTAGTCCAGGTCTTATGCGAATTTTCGCTAGAGTTTCCGATGGCGGTCATGTTGGCCTCTTGACCGGTTGACGCGGCCAAACTGGGCCGCCGACAGGACGAGGTCGCAACACCGCGTTGAGATCGAAAATGTTGGCCCAAGTTGACCACGCAAATCGGTACCTGCCGCCGCGCACGCGCGCCGTGGGCACCGAGCCGCATCCGCGCCGTCGGACTGCGAGCCCGTCATTTTGATCGACACCACGGCCTGCGCGCTTGGCAGAAGGACGGCCGATTTGCAGTCGAAATGCGCCCTATTCCTCAAATAGGGCCGTGCTGCCGGAAAACCGGTATCACTCGGCCTAAACGCGCGGGGGCGGCTTGTCGGTAAGCAAATCCCTCGCCGAATCAAGCGTTCCATGATTCGACTCGCGCGGCAAGGGTTATAATGCCATAATAATTAAGTTATAACGGAAGAGATGGAGCTCCATGGCGCGACCAGAAAACCGCTCAGAGGCGCGAGCACTTAGCCTGACGCTGCCAATCGAAACATTCAATTATCTGGTTCTCCTCGCGACGCTCGGTAAGCTTGGCCGCACCGAAAATGAGGTGGCAACGCATATCCTCGTTCGCGAGGTTTATGCGATGTACGCGCGCAATTTCCATGAAGAGCGCATTCCGGCCGCTGATATAGAGTAAGAGCGGGGATCTCTCGAGGCCAACGACTTATGGCGTCGAAATTAGTCCCCTGCTGGTCGCGACTATCCAACGATTGCCCCAGCGAACAATAGAATCGACTCTCCCTACTCCCGGCACCGTATCTCCGCGCGTCACCCGCCAGATGCCGTTGGGTCCCTGCAAGACCGCCGTGTCATTAACAACTTCACGAAGCATCCAACCTGGAATGGTTGTCGGCCTAGTCTCCGGCACCGGACTGAGTTTTGATTGAGGTTGCGGAGCGAGGGATGACATCTTCTGTTTGTTGTCCTGCTCAACCGCTTGCAGTGTTTCGATGTTCTGGCCTGTCTGCTCTTGCCTGGCAGAGAATTGCTCTACCCTATTCCGCATGTCGGCAACGTCGTGCGTCATCGCGTCAAGCTGCTGCACCAACTCCGGAGAAGTTACAGCCGCCGCGGACGCCGGTGCTTGGGGAGATTTCGTCGTCGAGGCGGATAACAGCTGGCTTAGCGGCGGAGCCCAGCTCCTGATCATCTCCTTTGCTTGGTCGCCGTGCGACCGCAAGACAAACGTGGCGCCGACACCGATCAGAGCCGCAATGAAAAAACGAGCAAGACTGCGGAATGTTCGCCTGCCATTCGACGACCTCTCGTGCGTGATTTGATCGTTCGGAGACACATGAATCGACGGCTCCGCCCGTAACTCGGCAGAAACGCCAGATGCTTTCCGAGCCATCCCGATGCGCTGATTGGATGGTCTTGCATCCGCCAGCCCGTCAGACCGAGCTTCTTCAGTTGTCGGCCACTGCAGTAGAAGGGACGCGACATTGTTATCACGACGTTGGTCGTTCAGTGTTGGACTCTGCGAAGAAGCCATTGGCGCCGTTACCAGTTCGGCTGTCGGCCAATCCTTCGGCACAAGAGATGCGAAATTGGATTCATGGTGCTCTTCCGACTTCATCTCCTTGCCGGCAGCGGTGAGCTGCTCCTTGAGTGCCTCGACTTTGGCCTTGAGCAAGATGGCCTCGACGTTCTGCGCATCGCGCTCAATCTTAAGCCGATTGATGACGTCGCCGTTCTTGCCGAGTTCGGCAAGTTGGCTGGCGGTTTTGTGCTTGAGTTGTTCGATGTTCGTCTCGAGGCGCCGCGTCGATACTGC
>DASSLE010000201.1:0-3019 GCA_035689725.1 Pseudolabrys sp. | reverse complement strand
TATAGATCGCCGGAAAACGGCAGCGACACAGGTTAACCAGAGATGGCGGCGAAACCGACCAAAGCAGGCACACGCGCGCGGGCGTCATCGTCCACGCCTACGTTGTCGGTCGTCGTACCTCTGTTCAACGAGGCCAAAGGTTTACCGGGTTTGCATGAACGTATCGCCGAGGTCGCGCGTTACTTGCAGGTCAAGCGCGGACTAAGCCTTGAAGTCGTGTATGTCGACGACGGCAGTAGCGATGGGACCAGCGATATCGCCAAATCGTTGCCCGCCATGCCGCTCGACATTCAGGTTGTCACATTGTCGCGAAATTTCGGCAAGGAAGCTGCGCTACTCGCCGGCCTGGACCATGCTCGACCTGGCGCCGTGTTGTTTATGGACGGCGATGGACAGCATCCGCCGGCTTTGATCGACACGCTGGTCGCGCGCTGGCTCGATGAAGGCTACGACGTGGTCTATACCGCCAAGGCGCACCGCGAGAACGAATCCTGGCTGCGGCGGATGGGCGTTCGCTTGTTCTACGCATTGCTCAATTGGGGAGCGCGCCACAAGATCCCGGAAGACGCCGGCGATTTCCGGCTGCTGTCAGCGCGTGCCGCGGCAGCGCTGCGGCAGATGCCGGAGCGCAATCGCTTCTTCAAAGGGCTATCGAGCTGGATCGGGTTTCGCCAGGTGCGAGTTGACTACGAACCGGCAGTGCGCGAGCACGGCTCGACAACCTGGAGCATGTGGACGCTCCTCGGACTATCCATCGAAGGCCTCACGTCATTTTCGGTAGCGCCGCTGCGCGTCGCCAGTCTCCTAGGCGTGCTGCTAGCCGTGACCGCTCTCTTCTTTGGCAGTTGGATTATGCTGGAAACGCTCCTCTATGGTAAGGACGTGCCCGGCTATCCCTCGTTGGTGGTCAGTGTGATGGTGATCGGCGGCGTGCAGCTCATCCTGATCGGCGTCTTGGGCGAATATATCGGAAAGATGCTGTCCGAGATTAAGGGCCGTCCGGCCTATTTCGTCGCGGAACACAGCGTGAAGCGCGCTAACGAATCGGCCAAGTCCCGGCCAGCGACTCCTCGCGCGGCCGAATAAACCAAGGCGCTACGCGTATGGCCCCCCGTCACATTTGGCTGTGCGCCGACGACTATGGAATTTCCCCTGGTGTCAACGCCGGCATCCGCGAGCTAATCTTGCGCGGACGGATCAATGCAACTTCGATCATGGTGGCAACGCCGCATTTCAATGGCGATGAAGCGGCAGCGCTAGACACATTAAATTCTGGCGAAAAGCGTGCGGCCCTCGGCTTGCACGTGACACTTACCGCGCCATTCAAGCCAATGAGCGACGGCTTTGCGCCGCTTCGTGCGGGCCAATTTATATCGCTCAACGACACCTTGCGGACGGCATCTACGCGCCGCTTGCGACCAGAATCTTTGGTGATCGAAATCGCCACGCAGCTACGCGCATTTATCGATACATTCGGCCGGCCGCCCGATTTCCTCGACGGCCATCAGCATGTGCACCTGTTCCCGCAGGTGCGCGACGCCTTTCTCAAAGTTGTCGTGCAAGGCGCTCCTGACGCCTGGGTGAGACAGTGCGGCCGTGCGCGTCCGGGTCGACGTCTTCATGATCGCAAAGCGCTAATGCTGGACATTTTGAGCGTAGGCTTTCGTCGCAAAGCAAAACGTCTGGGAATTGCGGCTAATCCTGCCTTCGCCGGGACCTATGTTTTCAACGCCAGAGCGAAATTTGCGAAGTTATTTCCCCGTTTTCTGTCGGGCTTGCCTGATGGCGGCCTGATCATGTGCCATCCGGGTTTCGTCGATGCCGAATTGAAAGCGCTCGATTCGCTCACAATGTTACGCGAGCACGAATTTGCCTTCTTTAATTCCGATGCTTTCCCGAAAGTGCTGGCCGAGCATGGCGTCGCCCTTGCTCGCCCCACTGGCGAAAATAGCAGGGACGCCTAGATAGCAACGCCTACGGTTACGGGAGGACGCCATGACCCCGCAGGAACGCCAACTAGTTGACGATTTGTTTGACCGGCTCGTGCGGCTTGAGACTGCGCCACGCGATGCGGAAGCCGAGCGTGCAATAGCAACCGGCACCGCCCGCGCACCGCACGCAATCTACCCACTGGTCCAGACTGTCCTTGTGCAAGACGAGGCGCTGAAACGCGCCGATGCACGCATTCGTGAACTCACCGGCGAGGATGCTGGCGAACCCGCGAGCGACGGCTTTCTCGACAGCATGCGTCAGGCACTAACCGGCCGCTCTATGGCCACCTCGGTGCCGAGCGTGCGCCCGGGTATCTCAGCCCAACCGGACCCGCGCTGGAACAGCGGCGGCACCCTTGCCACCGCAGCACCGTCACCGGGCGGCTCATTCCTTGGCACCGCTGCGGCATCTGCAGCCGGAGTGATTGGCGGCGCCCTGCTACTGAATTCAATAGGTTCGATGTTCGGCCACCATGGCGGCAGCGCGTTCGCAGCCGTGCCGCCAGCCGGTTCGCCGTGGGATAACAGCGCCGCCGGCAGCGATCTCTCTCGCGAAGCGGGCTTCAATGATATCGGACGTGGCGCGCGCGGCGATACGCAGCCCACCGGGCTTTTCGACAATGACGGCGTTGCAGACGTGTCCGATTTCGGCGACGATTTCGGCAGCGATAACGGCGGCGGCGACAGCGCCTGAGCTCGCCTACAACACCACAACTTTGGTGCCGACCTTCACGCGTTCATAAAGGTCGATGACGTCCACATTGCGCATCCTGATGCAGCCGGACGACACGTCTTGGCCGATCGTCCAAGGCTCTTTCGAGCCATGGATCCGGTACAGCGTCGAACCAAGATAAAGCGCTCGTGCACCTAGTGGATTGTTCGGGCCACCGGCCACAAAGTGTGGCAAGTAGGGCTGCCGCTTTATCATTTCATCCGGCGGCACCCAATCCGGCCATTCTTTCTTGCCTGAGACCGCGTGCACGCCTGACCATGTGAACCCGGGGCGGCCGACGCCGATGCCGTAACGT
>DASSLE010000200.1:0-2923 GCA_035689725.1 Pseudolabrys sp. | reverse complement strand
AAAGCCCAAGTATTCCCTTGGGCCTTTTTTCTGCATACCGGACGCAGTCCGCGAGCAGCCCAAGGAGCCTGTGAACTCATGCTGGTTGGTATTTCTAATGATTCGCCTTACCAAGCTATTGGTCGTTTATCGCCTTCAGCGGGATTGTCTTTTATATCGTTCCAGTGAGGGCTCAGACACTTAAGACTGAACCAGACCCGAAACAATTGTCTAGAAACCCGCGATTGATACGGTGCAATGGGGGATACAATAGCACTGTATCAAGTGGAAACAGGACCAAGCTCGCTTAGGGATTAATTCGGAAAACCTTCCTGCTGCCACTTGGAACGTATGCCCGGATTGGGCGCAGCGCCGATTAATTTGCCGTCCTGTCCGACAACATAATTAATCCCATCACCTCGGTCATCCGTTGCAGCTCCGTTGTGGACCCAAGCAAGTGCCGCCGAACCGATCACGACCGCCGCACCAACGACTGCCCCGAGAAGTTTCATTTTGCTCAATATCATTTTTTTTGCCCCATTTGAGGGAATCACCGAAGCGTTAGACATAGCTACTTTGCTGCAATGCACAATGCATATATATTTGTTTTAAGGGGGAAACCGAGCCAACTCCGAAGGTGAGTTCCATCACCAAGATCGCAATGCCCGCAATCTATAATGTGCGCGAATTTGCGGAAGCCGGCGGCGCCGGCATCTATGTTGCGTCGATTGCCGTTATTGCGTTGCTATACTTGCATTTCCTGATCGAATGAATGGGGGAATGTCCGCTTATGGCACTTAGCGGACAATCCGACCGCATCCGCCTTGTCCGCTATTGGAGTAATAGTCGCATCGGCCCGCGATAATTGCGACGCTGGGAAAGAAGCAGTCAATCAAACAATCCGGGAAGACATCATGAAAACGAATTACAAAGTAGCTATCGCACTCTTGGCTGGCGCTGCCATCGGTGGAGCAGCCGTCCAAGGGCTGCACGCTCAGGCCAAACCGAAGGCCTACCAAGTCACTGAGAGTGAAGTGCTCGATGCCGCTGCCGTCGCTGCATATAATCCCGCTATTCAGGCCGCGCAAAAGGCGGCCGGCGGTCGGAGTTTTCGCACGACGGGCAGAATTGTCGCCAATGTGGGGACAGCTCCCAAGCGTGTGAGTATCAGCGAGTGGGACAGCCTGGAGCAGGCGCGGGCGTGGGAAAACTCGGAAGCGAGGAAGAACCTCGGGCCGCAGCGAGATAAGGCAATCAAAATAATCCGTCAGTACATCGTCGAATCAGCGAATTAAGCGGTTCTTGGGTGTGAACACGCAACGTGGTTGCAACTAAAAATAAGAAATGTGCGAATGAGGCCGCCTCCTTCGGCGGCCTCAAATTGAAACCGGACGAAAAATCGGGGTCCATTTAGTCGGCCGCACGCGGGCGGCGCGCACGCTCGGTGATCGACGGCGCCCAACGGATACGGCACACTCAACCCAACGACAAAAATTCTCGGGGGGAAACGATGCGCAAAATCCTGTTTTCGATCGTGCTTGCCGCGGCTACGGTTCCGGCCATGGCGGGCGAATCGATCACACTTCGCGACATGGGCTCGTTCCACGTCGGCGGGCGCGTGGTAGAAATAACCGGCAAGCCGGTGAAGGAACTAGTTCTCGGCGCCGGCGGCGTACCGGCAAAGATCGACCCGAATGGGCTGTATCAGGTCGAGGCGATGTATGTGCAGTACTTCCTGCCGCAGAACCGCAAGGGCAAATATCCGCTGCTGATGTGGCACGGCGGTGGATTGACCGGCGTCACCTATGAGACCACTCCCGACGGCCGCGAGGGCTGGCTCAACATGTTCATCCGGAAGGGTTGGGACGTTTACAACTCCGACGCGGTCGAGCGCGGCCGCTCCGGCTTCGCGCCGCCCGACGTTTGGAAGGGCGAGCCAAACTTCCTGACCAAGGCCAATCCGTTTGAGCGCTTCCGCATCGGGCAGGGGCCCGGTTCCTGGAACGCCGATCCCGCCAAGATGAAGGTGCTGCCCGGAAGCCAATTTCCAGTAGAGGACTACGATAATTTCGTCAAGCAGATCGTGCCGCGCTGGCTTAATACCGACGATGCCATCGTCGCCGCCTACACCGCGCTGGTCGACAAGATCTGCCCCTGCGTGCTGCTATTCCACAGTCAGGCCGGCGGCTTCGGCTTCACGGTGGCGCAGGCGCGGCCGGACAAGATCAAGGCGATCGTCGCGGTCGAGCCGGCGGTCGCCGGCGACAAGGCGCAGGCCGGCAAGCTGAAAAATATCCCGACGCTGGTGGTCTATGGCGATAACATTCCACTCGACAGCCGCTGGCCGAAAATGCGCCAGCTCGGCCTCGACTATGCCGAGGCGGTGCGCGCGGCGGGCGGCAAGGTGGATGTGGTTAATCTGCCCGAGATCGGCATCAAGGGCAATTCGCATATGATGATGATGGACAAGAACAACACCCAGGTTGCCGACCTGATTCACAAATGGCTGACCGATAAAGGCCTGGTAGACTGAATCCGACAGCCGACTCATTTTGAATGAACTCGGGCTGACTGTGCCGCCGACGCTGCTAACAACAGCCGACAAGGCAATCCAGTGAATGGTAGAATGTCCGCTAGGCACTTAGCGGACAAACCGACCGCACCCGCCTTTGTCCGATTGGAGCGACAGCGGACATTGCGATTGCGGTTGCGAAAGTTTCTGCCGACCGTCTCAATTGACCCGAAGGCCCAAACTTTGTTTCCAGAGTTTGATTACTCCGGACGGAAACTCACGCCCCCCGACGCCTGTGCGCCGGCAGGCTTCCGGCCACATTTCAAGTAAGGTTTGATCACGGCAAAATAGGTCGCTCTTCAACAGCTCTAGCCGTGCAATCCCGCTGTGTCGGCCATCACGAAAAGGCGCATTTGACACCGTAACCTTGCG
>DASSLE010000199.1:0-19244 GCA_035689725.1 Pseudolabrys sp. | reverse complement strand
GGCAATTCGGAAATCGACATCGACGTCGACATTACCGAAGATCCCATGCCGGCTCGGTTTGACCGGCGTTTGATCTCACAGGCGCTTACCAACATCATTAAAAATGCCACTGAGGCAATTGCGGCTGTGCCTGCAACTGAGCTCGGTAAAGGCGTGATCCACGTCTACGCGGCACGCGCTGGTGGTGACATTGTGATTGATGTTGTCGATAACGGCATTGGCTTGCCGGCGGCAAACCGGAGCCGGCTGCTCGAGCCCTATGTCACAACGCGGGAAAAGGGCACTGGGCTCGGCCTCGCCATTGTAGGGCGCATCGTCGAAGAGCATGGCGGCAGTATTGAGTTGCGCGACGCCGCGGAGAAAATTCCCGGCCAGCGCGGGGCCTGGGTACGTGTCCGGTTTGCCGCCGCGGGCAAAGTCGACCCCGCTGAGCCCGAAAAAACCCAAGATCGCGCGCGGGTGACATGATGGCCGCTGAAATCCTGATAGTCGATGATGAGGCCGACATCCGCGATCTTGTGGCGGGTATTTTGCAGGATGAGGGCTATAGCACGCGGACTGCGCGCAATAGCGATGATGCGGTGGCGGCGATTGCGGCGCGCCGGCCAAATCTTGTCTTTCTTGATATCTGGCTGCAGGGCAGCAAGCTCGACGGCCTGCAATTACTCGACGCCGTCAAGCAGGAGCACCCCGAACTTCCGGTCGTGATGATTTCCGGGCATGGCAACATCGAGACCGCCGTGGCCGCCATCAAGCATGGCGCCTATGATTTCATCGAGAAGCCTTTTAAGGCCGACCGGCTAATTCTGGTTGCCGACCGCGCATTGGAGAACTCACGGCTAAAACGCGAGGTCAAGCAGCTTAAGCAACTGGCGCCGACGCATTCTACGCTGGTTGGCCGCTCCGCTGTGATGGCACAATTGCGCCAAGCAGTCGAACGCGTAGCGCCGACGAATAGCCGCGTGCTTGTCGTCGGGCCCTCGGGAGCTGGCAAGGAACTCGCCGCGCGAACTCTTCACCAGATGTCGGGTCGTGCCAACGGTCCATTTATCGTCATTAATGCAGCTGCCATTACGCCGGAGCGTATGGAAATCGAACTATTCGGCGTCGATCAATCGAACGGCTCGGAAGGCCGCAAGCCAGGGGCCCTCGAAGAGGCACATAGTGGCACGTTATTTATCGACGATATTGCTGATCTGCCGCGCGAGACTCAAAACAAGATCTTGCGTGTGCTGGTCGACCAGACGTTCCAACGTGTCGGGGGCAATGCCAAAATCGCTGTCGATGTACGCATCGTATCTTCGACCGCGCGCAATCTTGAAGCGCTGATTGCCGAAGGTAAATTCCGCGAGGACCTCTATCACCGTCTTGCGGTCGTGCCGATCCGGGTGCCGCCTCTGGCAGAGCGGCGCGAGGATATTCCCGAACTTGTCGACTATTTCATGGATCAGATTTCGCTTGCGACCGGCCTGCCGAAACGGCGTATCGGCGAAGACGCCATGGCAGTCCTGCAATCGCACAATTGGCCCGGTAATGTGCGGCAGCTGCGAAATAACATCGAGCGGCTCATGATACTTGCCGGAGGCGATCCGGAGGCGGTGATGAACGCCAGCATGCTGCCACCGGACGTCGGGTCAATGGTACCGAATATGCCGAACAATGGCGGCGAACACCTGATGGGTCTGCCACTGCGCGATGCCCGCGAGATATTCGAACGTGAATATCTGGTGGCGCAGATTAGCCGCTTTGGCGGCAATATCTCGCGCACCGCTGAATTCGTCGGCATGGAGCGCTCCGCTTTGCATCGCAAGCTCAAGGCGCTCGGGATCGATTAGAATTTCATGTCGCGTATCGCTTACGTCAATGGTCGCTATCTGCCGCGGAGCGACGCCAAGGTCGCCGTCGAGGATCGCGGTTATCAATTTGCCGATGGCGTCTATGAAGTTTGCGAGGTGCGGGGAGGGCGCCTGGTGGATGAGCGCCGGCATATGGCGCGTCTCGACCGCTCGCTTGGGGAACTACGCATAGCGCGTCCGATGTCGCCTGCCGCACTGGGGGTTGTGTTGTGCGAAACGATCCGTCGCAACCGGGTGCGCGATGGTATTGTCTACGTTCAGGTAACCCGCGGCGTCGCGCGCCGGGATTTTCCATTTCCAGCCACCGATACCCAGCCATCTCTGGTCGTGACCGCGCGCAACCATGATCTGGAACGCCTCGAGCAAGTTGCGACGGAAGGAATTGCCGTTATCACCGTGCCTGACATCCGCTGGCGTCGGGTCGATATCAAGTCGGTAGCATTGCTGCCGAACGTATTGGCCAAGCAGGCTGCGCGCGAGCAGGGCGCACGCGAAGCATGGCTTGTCGATGCGGAAGGGCGTGTCACCGAGGGTGCATCCTCGAACGCCTGGATCGTGAGCCGCGACGGCACGCTGATCACCCATCCACTTGGGCATGACATCCTGTCCGGGATCACGCGTTCGGTTGTGATAGACGTGATCAAGGCCCAGGGGCTTGCCTTTGAAGAGCGGCGCTTTACGGCCGAGGAGGCCTATGCCGCCCGAGAGGCCTTCGTGACGTCCGCAAGCCAGATTGTCTTGCCGGTTGTAAGCATAGACGGCCGCCCGGTAGGAAATGGTGCGCCTGGATTGATTGCCGCGGCGCTGCGTCGTGACTATCACCGCTACGCCGAGATCGGCGAATAGAAATTGTTCTTCTGGTGCGTACGGGCGGCAATCAGTCTCGGCGAAAGCCGAGAAAAACGCTGTAATTTCAGTATATTGATGCATCTTATATGAACTTGTGCTTGCGCCGGAGGAGTACCTGCAATCTAATAGCGGCTCCCGGGCCTCGCACCGCTACTGCGAGGGGCAAGGCGGCGCATGCGAAACGCGCATGTGGAAGGACTTGGGCAAAGAAAGTCTCGCGCGCTAGACGCGAGCAAAAAATGGAAAAACGGCCATGGCAGCCGATCGTGCGCAAAACCTGCAAGACACTTTTCTCAATCACGTTCGCAAAAGCAAAATACCGCTCACCATCTTCCTGGTGAACGGCGTTAAGTTGCAGGGGGTGGTAACCTGGTTTGATAATTTCTGCGTGTTGTTGCGGCGAGATGGACACTCTCAGCTCGTCTATAAGCATGCAATCTCGACCATCATGCCGGGTCACCCGATCCAGCTCTTCGAAGGCGCTGACGAGCCGCCGGCGGGAGACAAGGTTTAATTGGAAGTACGCCGACGCGACCAGCGCACCGATCTCCTGAGCCCAACGACGTCGGGCGCCGAGACCGGCCGTGCGATAGTCATTGAGCCGTGGCTAAAAAAATCACCTGGTAAACGAGGTACGCGCGCGCCGGCAGATGTGCGTACGCCCGAAGCGCGCCTTGAAGAGGCCGTTGGCCTTGCCCGTGCTATCGACCTGACCGTGGTCGAGGCTGGACTCGTGACGCTCAACGATATTCGGCCCGCGACCTATATCGGCAAGGGCAAAGTCGATGAGATCGCGGGGCTGGTGAAAAGTCTGTCGGCATCTGTTGTGGTCATGGATTGCCCTGTATCGCCGGTTCAGCAGCGTAACCTGGAGAAGGCGTGGAACTCGAAAGTCATCGACCGAACAGGCTTAATCCTCGAAATCTTCGGGCGGCGTGCACGCACGCGTGAGGGCGCGTTGCAGGTTGAACTCGCGCATCTCACCTATCAAAAGAGCCGGCTGGTTCGCTCATGGACGCACCTCGAGCGTCAACGTGGTGGATTTGGCTTTCTTGGTGGACCGGGCGAGACCCAGATCGAAGCGGACCGGCGGGTTATCGAAGAGCGCATTGCGCGCATCGAGAGGGAGCTCGACAGGGTAAAACGCACACGCAAGCTGCACCGTGATAGCCGCAAACGCGTGCCATATCCGATTGTGGCCTTGGTTGGTTATACCAATGCCGGTAAATCGACGCTGTTCAATCGGATGACGGCTGCAAGCGTGCTGTCGGCGGACATGCTGTTTGTCACGCTTGACCCAACTCTACGCGGGGTTGAGCTGCCGCACGGTGTCAGGATCATTCTGTCGGATACTGTGGGATTTATCTCGGATCTTCCCACAATGCTGGTCGCGGCATTTCGTGCAACTTTGGAAGAGGTCATCGAAGCGGATGTAATCTTGCACGTGCGTGACATGTCGCACGAAGATTCCGAGGCCCAATCTCATGACGTCGAAAAGGTGCTCAGTGAACTGGGCATCACAGCGACTGACAAGCGGCTGATCGAGGTCTGGAACAAGATCGATCAGCTCGATAACGACGGCCGTGCACGGTTGCTCAATCTTGTTGAGCGACAGCCGGCGGATCGACGGCCAGTGCAGGCATCGGCATTGACCGGCGAGGGGGTCGATCGCCTGATCGATGCGATCGAGGCGCGCTTGAGCGAAAGCCGTCAGACCCTTGAGATCTCAATCGACCCCGCGGATGGCGCTGGCTTGAGCTGGCTCTATCGCCATTCAGAAGTGCTCGGGAAGGATATGCGTGATGATGGCCGGCTGTGGTTGACGGTGCGCGCGGATGCCGACAATGCGGCGCGGGTGCGGGCGAAGTTCGACGCCTAAATCTATTTTTCGGCCGCCTTTGCCTCGTCCCATAATTTGTCCATCTCCGCCAGACTTGCATCCTTGGGCGTTTTTCCACGCGCCGCCAATCCGCGCTCGATTGCCGCAAAGCGCCGCTCGAATTTGAGGTTGGTTTCACGCAGCGCGCCTTCCGGGTCGGCATCGAGATGGCGGGCGAGATTGACGACAGCGAACAAAAGATCGCCAACCTCCATGGCCATTCGGCCTTTGTCGCCGCAGTCGAACTCGGCCTCGATCTCATCTGCTTCCTCGCGGATCTTGGCGAGAACAGCGCGCGGATCGTTCCAGTCGAAGCCGACGCGTCCGGCTTTATCCTGGAGCTTCAACGCGCGGGTTAATGCGGGCAGGGCGACCGGCACCCCGGTCAGCGCTCCGTTTTTAGCCTCCTCGCCGCGCTCGACCTTTTCTGCGGCTTTGATCCGTTCCCAAACGCCCTCGACGTCCTTGGCGGTCTTGCCATCGGCATCAGCAAAAACGTGCGGATGCCGGCGGATCAACTTTTTAGTAATCGTCTCGACCACGTCGGCAAAATCGAACGCGCCTTGCTCGTGTGCCATCCGGGAATGGAATACGACCTGCAGCAGAAGATCGCCCAATTCATCCTTCAGGCCGACCAAATCATCGCGAGCGATTGCGTCAGCCACCTCATAAGCTTCTTCGAGCGTATAGGGGGCAATGGTCCGGAAATTCTGCTCAAGGTCCCACGGGCAACCGCTTCCAGGCGTACGCAACGCCGCCATGATCTCGATCAGGCGGGAAATGTCGCGGGAAGACTTCACCGGGGCCGGGGTTGGGCTTGTGCTGAGGTTCGAAGGCGGATGGGCGCGACCCTAGCAAAGGCCATTCAGTTCTGCGACCGCATAGCTGTGATTCGCATAAGACATATTATGGAATATTACCTGATAGTCTTTTCCGGGCAATCCGGGTGACCAAAGCGCGCCACAAATTTGGATAAACTTCGATATTTCAATGGAATGATCGAACTGGCGCCAAACTAACTTTAAGTGACACCGAAGGTCATACGGTCATAAGCGGGCTCGACCGCGGCAGGCAAATGCGCCCGCAGCGCTGCGTAGTCCATGTCGGTATGAAGGTTCGTGAGGATCGCGCGTTTGGGTTTGATGCGGGCAATCCACTCCAATGCCTCATCGAGGTTGAAATGGCTCGGGTGCGGTGTCTTACGAAGGGCGTCGACGATCCAGACATCGAGGCCACTCAACGCCGTGACGCTTTCAGCCGGCAGGCTCTTGATATCGGCCGAGTAGGCAACATTGCCGAAACGAAACCCGAGGGACGGGATGTCGCCATGGTTCTGCAGGACCGGGAGGACCTCGATCGAGCCACCCTGCCCCTCAATTGTGACCGGATGGCCGGGCACGAGGCGCCTCTCGGTGGCAATAGGCGGATATTCGCTGGCGGGGGGTGTCATGAAGCAATAGCCAAAGCGGGCATGCATGGCCCGGGAGGTTGGTTCATCCAGATAGACGTCGACGCGCCGCCGCTTATGGACGAACAACGGTCGCAGATCATCAATGCCATGCGTGTGGTCGGCATGCTCGTGGGTAATCAACACACCATCGAGCCAATCGACCTCGGCATCCAATAATTGCAAGCGAAGATCCGGCGAGCAGTCGACAAGAACGCGCGTGCGGTGGCCCTGGGCATTCGTGCATTCCACCAATAGCGAGCAGCGCCGCCGTCGGTTCTTCGGATTGTTTGGATCGCACGCACCCCAGCCGAGCGCCACGCGCGGCACGCCCATCGATGAGCCGCAGCCCAGAATGCTGAAGGTTAAACTCATGCCGCGTCTGCCAGCGCGCGCGGCACCTTCCTGAACAAACGAAAAAAATTCTCGGTTGTCTGCTGCGCGATTTCGTCAGGCGATACGCCGCGCACCTCAGCTAAAACTTTAGCTGTTTCCATTATATAAGCAGGCTCATTGCGCTTTCCCCGATGCGGCGGCGGCGCGAGATAAGGCGCGTCGGTTTCAACCAGGATGCGCTCGGGCGGCAGCGCAGCCGCGACTTCGCGCAACGCGTCTGAATTCTTAAAAGTCAAAATACCGGTGAATGACACGTAGTGCCCCAATTCGATGGCTGTGAAGGCCAGGCCGCATCCACCGGTGAAGCAATGCAGCACGGCCGGGAAGACGCCCTTCCCGCTTTCCTCGCGCAAAATCTGCGCCATGTCGGTGTCGCAATCGCGCGAGTGAACCACCAGCGGTAAAGCCGTTTCGCGTGCCGCCGCAATATGCTGCCGGAAGCTCGCAGCCTGTGCGGCGCGCGGACTGTTGTCGTAGTGATAGTCGAGGCCGGCTTCACCGATCGCGACGATTTTCGGATGCTTCGTAAACTCCACCAACGTCTTTGTATCGATATCGAGTTCTTCATGTGCGTTGTGCGGATGGGTACCGACGGAGCAAAAGATTTCGGGGAACTTTTCGGCAATCCCAAGCACCTGCGCGTGCTTCTTCACGCGCGTTGAAATTGTGACGATGCGTCCGATACCGGCCGCGCGCGCGCGCGCGACAATCGTATCAAGTTCGGCGGAAAAATCCGGAAAATCCAGATGGCAATGGCTGTCCACCAGCATGTTTCAGGCCTTGTCTTCTGCTTCCACGTAACGGGGAAAAACAGGAACCGATGCCGGCAAGGTGATACCCGCTTTGATCCGCGACTTGGGTTTAAGCGCGCCGAAGCCGCGTTGTTCTGGCTTGATCGCCAGAAGGTCGAGCAATTTGGACGCCGAACTCGGCACGAACGGCTGCGCCAGAATGGCGACTTGCCGCAATATCTCCGCCGTAACGTAGAGAACGGTGCCTTGCCGCTTCGGATCGGTTTTCGCCAGGGCCCACGGCGCCTCAGACGCAAAGTATCGGTTGGCATCGGCCACGACGGCCCAGACACAATTGAGGACCTGGTGCAGTTGTTGCGTTTTCATGTATTCGCGCGCAGCACCGATCATGGCGTCCGCCGCCGCAAGAATCGTCCTGTCCGGATCGCTGAAGGCCCCCGGCTCCGGTAATTTGCCGCCAAAAGCCTTACCGATCATCGACAGAGAGCGCTGCGCCAGATTGCCGAGATCGTTCGCCAGGTCTGCGTTGATGCGGTTGACGATCGCCTCATGGCTGTAGTTGCCGTCCTGGCCAAACGGCACCTCGCGTAGGAAAAAATAGCGGAACTGATCGACACCGTAGGTGTCAGCCATGGTGAACGGGTCGATCACATTGCCGACCGACTTCGACATCTTCTCCCCGCGATTGAACAGGAAGCCGTGCGAGAAGATGCGTTGCGGCACCTCGATGCCCGCCGACATCAGGAAGGCCGGCCAGTAGACCGCATGGAAACGCACGATGTCCTTGCCGATGACGTGAAGCGAGGCCGGCCAATAGCGTTTGAATTGTTCGCTACCCGTGTCTGGAAAACCGACCCCCGTAATATAATTCGTGAGCGCGTCCACCCACACATACATGATGTGCCCGTCGGTACCCGGCACGCGAATGCCCCAGTCGAACGTCGTGCGAGAGATCGATAAATCCTGCAAGCCGCCCCGCACGAAGCTGGCGACTTCGTTCAGCCTCTCCTTCGGCAACACGAAATTCGGCCGCGCGTAGAGATCGAGCAGTTTCTGCTGATAGGCGGAGAGCTTGAAGAAATAGCTCGCTTCCTCCACCCATTCGACCGGCGTGCCGGTCTTGGCCGCGACGCGCACTTTTTGTTCGTTCTGATGCGTCTCATCCTCGGCGTAATACGCTTCGTCGCGCACCGAGTACCAGCCGGCATATTTGCCGAGATAGATGTCGCCGTTCTGCTCCATCCGCTGCCAGATCGCTTCGGATGACCGGTGATGGCGCTCTTCGGTGGTATGGATGAAGTCGTCGTTCGAGCAATTCATCCTCTTCACCATCGCCTCGAAGCGCGGCACGTTGCGGTCGAGCAATTGACGGGGCGTTAACCCCTCCTTTGCCGCGGTTTGCTGGATCTTCTGGCCGTGCTCGTCCGTGCCGGTAAGGAAATAGACGTCGTAGCCGTCAAGCCGCATGAAGCGCGCGATGGCGTCGGTCGCGATCGCTTCATAGGCGTGGCCGATATGCGGGGGGCCATTCGGATATGAGATCGCGGTGGTAATGTAAAAAGGCGTCTTGGCCGACATTTCGTTTGTTTGTTCAAAGACATGGATGGCCGAGAAAGCCCGGCCATGACGAGTCTGGAACTAGGTATCAATGGTGCGCGGCCGGGGCAAGCGACGCCAGCCGAGCCGGTTTGCCAGCCGAGACACCGCACAGGTAGAGCAGATCGTCAAGGAACGCTCCAGCACAGGTGCCAACTGATTGGGTCGAACGAAATGCGCGCCGCCCTCGCCGGTGGCGCTGGCAAACCGTTCAAGGTTCATCTCGATGGCTACAGCCAGTTGTTGGCCTACCGGGAATACGTGACGGCTGCCTTTACCTGACGCGCGTTCCGAGGGACGCTATTTGCGGTTATTGTCCCTTAAGGCACGCGGAGCGTCTACGAACATGGTTGACATTTTCAGGAGCAGAATCGTTCTCTCGGCATTAGCTTTTCTGTTCGCGGCGACAGACATTCACGCGCAATCGCCGGCGGGCAACGTCGTACCGGTCACCGCCGATAATTTCATTCGCGCCGAGTCCGATTTGTATATGGGCAAAATCGTCAAGGATGGCGCCTTCGGAAAATTTATTCATCGCCGTGAACCAGCATCGCTCGACAATCAAACCGTCATTCGACTTAATCGCGACACGCTCTATTCCTCGGCAGTGTTTGATCTCGATACTGGGCCGGTGAAAATCACCTTGCCCAACGCGGGCAAGCGTTTCATGTCGATGCAGGTGATCAATGAAGATCACTACATCTTCGAAGTCGATTATGGCGCTGGCAATTACAATTTCACCAAGGCGGAGGTTGGCACACGCTACGTCTTGATGGTGCTGCGTACTTTGGCCGACCCGGCCAATCCGCAGGATCTTAAACAGGCGCACGCCTTGCAGGATGCGGTGACGGTCAAACAGCGCACCCCTGGCCGCTTCGAGGTGCCCAACTGGGATCCAGTCAGCCAGAAAAAGATGCGCGATACGCTGTTGATCATGAACGCGTCACTGCCCGATCTGAAAAGAGCGTTCGGCAGCCGGGTGCAGGTTGACCAGGTCCGCCACCTGATCGGCACCGCAGCCGCCTGGGGCGGCAATCCTGACCGGGACGCCATGTATCTCAACGTCACACCAAGCAAGAATGATGGCACAGCCATTTACAAACTTAGTATTCCCGCGAAAGTCCCCGTCAACGCCTTCTGGTCGGTCACCGTTTACGACGCCGAAGGTTATTTGAAGAAGAACCAGTACGATGCATACTCCCTTAACAGCATCACGGCGAAAAAGAGCGCGGATGGCTCAGTCGCTGTCCAGTTTGGCGGCTGTGACGGCAAGATTCCGAATTGCCTGCCGACAATCAAAGGCTGGAATTACATGGTGCGCCTCTATCGCCCACGCGATGAAATCCTCAACGGCAAATGGAAATTCCCGGAGGCGCAGGCGGTGAATTGAGTATGCTCATGTCACGGAAGGGGACATCGAGTCATGAAAGTATTTATTCTTGTAATATCCACTCTAATTAGCCTGGCGGGGTCGGCGCAAGCTCAGCCCGCTCGCCTTACCGACAGGGACATCGTCGAGGCGTATAAATACATGCTCGGGCGTTGGCTGGTGCTGCGGCAGGAGAATCTTGATTTCAAGGAGGGGTTTAAATGGAACGAAATTATCCACCGCGAACCCGGCGGCGTTAACGGGGCCAACCCGAACCTCGACGTCGCCTACAGCGAGGCCTGGCTCGCCCTCGACGACAAAAGTTGTACGCTCATCGATTTGCCGGAGATCAAGGGTCGCTACTACACCGTAGAGGCGCTCAACGGCTGGGGCGAGGTTACGGCAAACATCAATGAACGCAACTTTCCTAAGCACCCGTTCGGAAAATTTGCGTTTTGCCTCAAGGACGCAAAGGTCGTGCTGCCGAAAGGCACACAGCGCGTCAATTTGCCTAACAGGAAGTCGCGCATCCTGATGCGGATCGAGCTTGGCGCCCATCCCGCCAATGCAGTCGCTTTGCAAAAGAAGACAGCAATGAAGGCCACGGGCAAGCCGATTATCGATGTAGCGGTGGTGAAACCAGATTTTCCCAACGACAAGCTCCCAGGCGTTGACGGCTTCGACAAAACCGAAGAGATTTTGGCGAGCGAGCGCGACATAAACGTCGGCATGATTGCCGTTCAGGAGCAGGCGCGCGCGGTCGCCAAGGCCGCGGCCGATCCCACGCAGCACGCGCGCATTGATGAGGTGATCCGCAAGCAGGCGATCCCCTCCTTCCTGGCCGAAATTCCAAAAATGGGAAAAATGGTGAACGGATGGATTCGTCCACGCATCATCGGCAATTTCCGAACCGACTATGAGATGCGGTCCATCACAAACTACGCTGGTATCTGGGCCAACAACAGCAAAGAGGCAATTTATTTCACCGCCCAGGGCCTCGATGGCAGCCAGAGCTTTACCCAGACCTATCCCAAGGACGCGCTGCCGGCATCGAAGACGCGCTATTTCTGGTCGGTCATCGCGGTCGATAACGTGGATTTTCGTGTCATCCCGAATTCTCTCAACCGTTACCTGCTCAATAAGCAGTCTGCGTTGAAATTCAATGACGACGGCTCACTCACCCTGGCGTTCGCGCCGAAACAACCTGACGGCATCCCGGAATCAAACTGGCTGCCGACGCCCAACGGCAAGAAATACAATCTAACATATCGCTTCTACGGGCCATCAAAGGACGTCGCGGACGGGGCCTACTATCCGCCGCCGCTGGTGGCGCCAAAGAGGCCGGGAATATTTGGAGGAAGGCGGTAACAATCCTGTTGCGCCAATATATTCTGGCTTGTTCCTCACTGCGGCCGTCTGAGCCCGCGGTTAGCGACTTTGCGGGCCGTCACAGTGGGCCAGCTATTGCTGTGTCTGGCCGCTCGCGCCTGATGCCTTGATCGTGGTAAATTACCTTTAACCGAGATCAAAGCCGGGAGGAGTTTGCCATGGCCACCAGCCTGAAACGGGTCAAGGTCGCGCCTAAAGGCATGGGTCTCAACGACTTCGTCGCCATGCAGGAAGGCTTTTTCGCAGCCGAAGGTCTTGACGTTGAGTTTGACTGGAAGACGTTCCGCGGCACGCAATCGAGCTGGAAAGGTCTGGAATATTTCCGGCGTCCGCAGGATCGCCACTACACCGAAGCCAAGCAGGACGTCGTTCAGGGTGCGTGCCTGTGGGGCACGATCTGCAACGCAAGCGCGGGAATGGGCCGCGTAGTGACCGAAGCTTATGGCGATTCACCCTGGGCAATCTTCGTTCGGCCGGAGTCAAAAATCCGCAAGCCTGAAGACCTGAAAGACGTGCCGATTTCGGTTGGCATGCGTGCGGGCAGTCATTTCAATGTGCCCTACCGCCTGGAAAAATATCTGCCGCTCGAACACATCAAGACCGTCAATACAGGCGGATTCGGCGCCCGCTTGAAAGCCCTGCTCGATGGTGAGGTCGAAGCGGCGAGCTTGTTGCCTCCGCAAATCGCCATGGCCGAACAACTGGGCCTGCGGAAGATCATCGCGGATCGCTTCAAGACGCTGTGGTGGGTGCCGCACAGCGCTACACCGGAGGTCGTCCATGGCTACATGCGCGCACTCGACCGCGCTGAACAGGCGCTGGAGGCGAACCTGCCGAAGTACCTGCCGTTGTGGAAGCTCGCCGTTCCGGCGGAGTTTGAGAATTTCCGCCCTTGGGATTTCAGCAAATTCGAGCGCGGCGAACGCTTCGTCAACAAGCCACTGCTGCGCGAGGAGTTCGACAAGGTCTTCTCACAAGTCGAGCGTTGGGGGCTCGACCAGTATCTCAAGAATCGCAGCCCCGAGACCCTTTCCTATCGGGCCTGAAGGCGAAAGCGCACGGCCGGCACCGGCCGCGCGTTCAGCTCTTCATCGGCGGGTAATCGCGCGAGAATACGGGCTGGGCCAGGAACGCCTTCGGGTCCATGGTCCAGAACTGGCTGACCTTGTTGTAGGTCTTGACGGTCTTGTTGGCCATTTTTCCATCCTGCTTCTCGGCCTGCCGAACATAGACGTCGATGATGGCATTGCCGTAGCTGTCGAAACTCAGCGGGCCGCGCGGCGTCTCCTCCAGCGTGACCGAACGGATCGCTTTGACGAACTCGTCCGCGTTATCGGACTTGCCGCCGGTCTTGGCCAAAGCCGCCTCGATAACCTGGCCGTTGGCATAGAAACAGGCGGCGTAATGGCCGATGCGCACGTCGTCGCCGTAGTTCTTCTTCATCGCGGCAATGAAACGCTTGTTGGCTTCGGTCGGGCGATCGAGCGAATAAGGATTGGTATTGATCAATCCGGTCGCACTTTCGTCGTGTGCTCCGATAATGGTGTCGTCGGCAACGGTGGAGCCGCCGACCAGCGGCTGTTTCATTCCTAGCCCGCGCGCCTGCTTGGTAAATTTAAGCGGGTTCGAACCGGCCAATACTTCGCAGACCACATCGCATTCCGGGACCTGGGCCACATAGGGCGCGTAGTCAGCGGTGTTGAGCGGTGACCAAAGCTTTTTGACCACCTCCCCGCCGTGCTCTTCCAGCACCCGCTGGAAACCGCCAACCTGCTCATAGCCGAAAGCAAAATCGTCGCCCATGCTAGCGGCGCGCTTGAGCTTCATCTCGTTGAGCACATAGTCGGCGAGCGGATAGAGGCACTGCGCCGAGGTGTAGGAGGTGCGGGTGAGGTAGGCATTGGCCTTTCGCTGCGTCACATCCTCGGCGCCGGCGAAAGCCAGGGTCGGCATTTTCGCCTGGGCGAGATAATCGACGGTCGCGAGCAACTCGAAGGCAGCAAACGGACCGAGCACGATATCGACCTTGTCGCGTTCGACCACTTCCTGTGCCTTGTTTTTGGCGCCGGCAGGATTGCCACCAGTATCCGCGACGATCAGGTCGATCTTGCGCCCCGACAGTGTGAAATTTTTGTCCTTGAGGAACGAACTGATGCCTTCCTCAAAGTGGATCCCGCCGGCCGCGAGCGGCCCGGTTTTGACCGTGAGCAGACCGATCTTCAGCGGCGCGCTTTGCGCAATTGACGGCATCGGCAATGCAGCAGCGCCTGCGGCGGCGACGGAACCGACGAGAAATTGACGACGATTGGTCAGGTAGGTCATGGCATCCTCCCCGAGCTTCGGCCGTTCTGGCGCGGCCGGATATTTGGACGTGATGCAAGTGATGCAAATTCAATCATAAGGCAGCGTCAAAGCGAACCCCCGCGCTGCATACTCGGCCCACAAGTGAGTGAAGTCACATGCGGGCGGCCTCTGCCAGTGCCCCGAACACCTTGAACACCAACGGTTTGCGTTCAAGATTATAGATCTCGGCTTCGCGCGCGGCGCGGTTGACCGCCTCCCAGGTTTCAGCCACGCGTGCCATCTGTGCCTTGCCGTGCGCCCCCGCGCCGAGCCGCACCGACAGCCAGCCGTTGACCAGGTTCATGAAGGCTTCCAGCGTCTTTGGGTCACTGCCGCCGATCGCCTCGCCAAGTGCGTGCAGCGCGCGCGGGTCGGGATCGGGCAATTGCGCGAACAGTTCCAGGACCCGCTGGCGCAGCGCCAAGGCGGGACCGTCGAGCAACCCAATCGCGCGGCCAACGCTACCTTCGGCGGCTTCCGCCGCTTGCCGAACTTCGGGTTCGTCCGTGTCACGGTCGGTCGCTTCTGCCAGCGCGCGTGCGACATCTTCGGTCTCGAGCGGCCGCAGCAGCAGGCGCCAGCATCGCGAGCGGATCGTTGGGAGTTCACGCCCGGGCGCATGGCTTGTGAGTAGAAGCAGCGAGCGCCGAGGCGGCTCTTCAAGCACCTTCAACAGTGCATTCGCCCCCTCGCGCTGCAAGTCGTCGACGGCATCAACGATAGCGATACGCCAACCGCCCTCACCCGCGGTCGAGCCGAAAAACGACACCGTCCGCCGCACGTCCTCGACCCGGATTACGGTATAAAGCTTGCCGGTCTGCTCGTTGATGCTCCGCTCTAGCACCAAAAGATCGCCTTGAGCCTGCGCGGCGATCCGCCGTGCAACCGGATGCCCGGGGTCGACCCCGAGTGATGTCGCCTTCTGTACCTCAGGCGCCCGCGGATCCGGATGCGCCAGCACGAAACGCGCCAAACGCAAGGCGAGCGTGGCTTTGCCGATACCCGGTGGTCCACCGATGAGCCAAGCATGAGGAATACGCCCGCCTTTGTAGGCATCGAGCAGTATGCGCTCGGCGTCGCCATGGCCAAACAAGGCCGTCGTCTCGCGAGGCAGCTTGCCTTCCCGCTCATCGCTGTCGTCGCGGCTCACGGCGCGCTCGTCTCCGTCACTTCTTCCGCCCGTTCAGGATGCAATCGCTCCTGCACGATGGACCAGATTAGGTCGGCCACGACCTCGCGCGGCGCTCGGCCGTCGACCACAATGCAGCGCTTTGGCTCGTCAGTAGCGAGAGCTCGATAGGCTTGGCGAAGTTTATTGTGAAACTCAGTTGACTCGGCCTCAAAGCGATCAGCGACGCCTTTACCGCGCCGGCTCTTCGCACGCGCCAGCCCAACTTGCACGGGAACATCCAATATGAAGGTGAGTTCGGGAACCGCAGGCCCAACGGTCACCCGCTCGAGGCTGCGGATCAGACGCTGATCAACATTGCCGAGCGCGCCCTGATACACGCGCGTTGAATCGATAAAACGGTCGCAGATCACCCAATGACCGGCTTTCAGCGCAGGCAGGATGGTGTTGCGCACGTGATCGTCGCGGGCTGCTGCGAACAGGATCGCCTCGGTTTCTGCGCCGAGCGGCTTGACGATGCCCGAAAGCAGAATATGACGGATGATTTCGGCACCTGTCGAGCCACCCGGTTCCCGCGTCAACACAACTTCAAGGCCGAGCGATTTCAGGCGCTGCGCCAGTGTCGCTGCGTGGGTTGATTTGCCGCTGCCTTCGCCACCTTCGAAGGTAATGAAATGTCCGCGCAAGCGAGCAAGCCTTTTCCCGGTCATCGCCGACGGGTGGCGACCTCAATCATCATAGCCGCTCGGCTCCGGCACGGAACAGCGCGATTATCATCTCAGTCATAGCATCGAAAGCGCGCTGCGACATGTTACCTTTTCCAATGTTTTCGGCAGCTTTCAGTGGCATCGTCAGAATCAGATGGTCGTTGCGCCAGACTTTGAGGTTGCCGATTGGGGTGCCTTCTGTCACCGGCGCCGGCACCGGTCCGCGGTAGACGATGCGCGCGATGAGCCTGTCCGCGCCCGACTTTGGCAGCATGACCCGCACCACCCCATCGGCCACCAAAGTTACTCGACCGCTGGCGCCGCCAAACACTTTGGCAGTACCGATGGTTTGACCCTCAGCGAACAACACGCGCTGCTCAAAATTCCTGAACCCCCACTCCAGCAGCTTCTTCGCTTCGTCCGCACGTTCCTTGGGAGTGCTCACTCCGTTGACCACCACAATCAGCCGCTGCCCGTTCTGGACAGCGGAGCCGACCAGGCCGTAGCCGGCTTCCTTCGTGAATCCGGTCTTCAGTCCGTCGGCGCCTGCCATCGCGCCCAGGAGGGGATTGCGGTTTTGCTGGCGAATTTTGTTCCAGGTGAAGTCCGGCTGGCCGAAC
This sequence comes from Pseudolabrys sp., assembly GCA_035689725.1. GTDB lineage: Bacteria > Pseudomonadota > Alphaproteobacteria > Rhizobiales > Xanthobacteraceae > Pseudolabrys. The sequence goes on along the minus strand of DASSLE010000199.1, from coordinate 2,912 downwards.
AACTGATAAAAGTCCGGATAAGTGCGAATGATGTGACGTGCCAGCATCCCTAATTCGCGTGTCGTCACCTGCTCGCCAGGGTCCGGTAGTCCATTCGAATTGGTGAATACGGATTTTTCCAATCCGATCGCGCGGGCGCGGGCGGTCAATTTTTCGCCGAAGGCGGCTTCGTTGCCGGCAAGTCCCTCCGCTAAAACGATACAGGCATCGTTGGCCGACTGAATGATCATGCCATGGAGCAAGTCGTCGACGGGCACCTTGCTGTAGATCGCCGCGAACATGGTGGATCCATGCGAGGGTGCACCGCCTTTACGCCAGGCATTTTCACTTACCATGAATTCATCGGTGAGCTTGAGGCGGCCCTCCTTGAGCTCATGGAATACGTATTCCGCCGTCATCAGCTTGCCGAGACTAGCGGGGAAGATCATCCGATCAGCGTCGCGTTCGAAAAGCACTGCGCCGTTTTCACCGTCGATCAAAATGGCGTGCGGTGCGTTGATATTCGGTTCGTCCTTTTTCGGTGCGTCCTTCTTTTGCGCAGCCGCGGGGGCCGGCTTATGTGCAGGCGGCGGTGCGGCAATTGCAGCCGCACAAAAGCCGGCGACAAAGGCTGCTGCTGCCAACAAGCGTCCGAACGCGAAATTCCGCACAGGCATCATCGAGATCGTTCACTGTTAGCGCGTCAAAGAGATTGCGGCGCAGCCCGGTTAACCCGTGGCGGTAAAATACGGCTCAGTAAAGGCCGCGCCCGCTGAAACTAGGATCATAGCGCGTTGGCATATAGGCTGGAACCGGTGACGCAATGGGTTCGGCCTCGTCAGCAGGTTCCGGCACGACCGGCTCTGCGTTACGTGGGCGGGTAGCGGCTGCAAGCTCGGTGGTCGGCGCTCTCACCGCTGGCACTTCACGGACGCCCTCGCCTAGCCGGTACGGCCGATCGGGTGGTGACGGAATTCCGGTCGAAGAGAAAGTCGTCATCGGCCGGCCGTCGAAATAGGCCGGCGCAAACGTGCTCGAAACCACCTGCACGGGCGCAGTGGCCGGGCTGCCTTCGCGCAATGTGGCAATCAGCTTGCGGTCGTCAGAGCCCTGCAACGGTGCCCGGCCGACATATTCGACTTTGACGCGGGTGACGCCATGGCCATAGAAGCCCAGAAGTTCGGCAGTCTTGACGGACACATCGATGAGACGGTTGGCCGCATAAGGCCCGCGATCGTTGACGCGCACCACAATCGAGCGGCTATTGGTTAGATTGGTCACGCGAACATAAGAAGGCAACGGCAGCGTCGGATGCGCCGCCGATATTGCATGCATGTCGAAGACTTCGCCGTTGGCGGTATAGCGGCCGTGGAAATCATTGCCATACCACGAGGCCATACCGACCGCGTTGTAGTTGATATTTTCTTCTGGGACGTAGACCCGGCCAGAAACAGTGTACGGCTGCCCGATCCGATACACGCCGCCGCCTTTCGGCACCGGCGCGCCCGGGTCGACTGCGCGGGCACTCGACGCAACGCCGTAACGCGGATCGATCTTGCCGGCCATCTGGCCGCTGGAGCAATTAGCGAGCGCGAGGCAGCCCAAGCCGAGACCAAAAAGGCGCACGCACTGGCCAATGTTGTGGTTAGCCCCCAAGCGACCCATCCCCCGTACGATCCCCGATCGGAAGCCGCCAGAATACCGCGTCGCGAGGCCGACGGGAACCACCGCCGTGTGCGCTGGTAAACGGTTGGTTCCACAGCGTCTTTGGCATCGCCAAGGCGCAGGCGGCCGGCATAGCGAAGGCAGGTGCCGTTTGCAAGATGTTGGCCGTTGAGGGCGGCTAAGGGCGATCGGCGTCGTTTTTGGCCCGAGCAAAATTCTTCCGACCCGGGGAGACCAGGCCCCTGGGTGTCGAACGGAACTAGCGTCGTTTATCGGATACTTTCATGTGAAGTTTTATGATGACCCCGGGATTCTATATAATGGGTTGATTACCGATCTCTTTAAGACGTTTTTCTCGATCCGTGCCGGAAGCGCTTGTCCTTGAGCAAAGTTCTGGCGACGGTGGCAAACGAACGGGCCGGAGCAATCGAATGCGCCTGAGTTGGCCGAGGGCTTTTTCGTAGTTTCCTCGTCGTTGCTGTGGCATGGGTCGGGTACGCGGGATTCCATAAGTCTGCCACCAAATCTTCGAATTCCGATTCGATCGCGTCGAACCGCAGCGAAGATGACTGCTGGACGCGCATTGCAAAATGGCCGGATGGTCAGCCCTTCAATGTGTTTGATCTCTTCGAGGAGGCGAACACTCTCAGCAACGTCGAACTAAACAAAAAAAAGGGTGTTTGGTCGGCTGACTCGATACCGGATAGGAACCAATGGGTGGTCTCAACCAAACAAAAACTTATTGCGTGTGAGTCCGATAGACCGGTTACGCAACAAGTGACGGGGCAAGTGACCAACGTTTGGCTTAGTCTGAGAAATTCGCTTGCGGGTCTCTTACTGCCACCTCTGACACTACTAATTGTGGGCTGGATCGTCAGGGGCTTTCGTCCAAACAAGGTGTAAAGCGAGGCGGATGTCCGCTTTAGGTCAAAAGCAAACATGACGCCCGGTAATCGCCAATGTCCGCTCTTACCCCGAAGCGACATTCGGTGGATGAGTTGCGATGTCCGCTAAGTGCCAGAAGTGGAACATCGATCCAAACACAATTCGTCATCTCGGCGCCGGTGAGCAGCGAGGGCGGCACAGTGAGGCCGAGCGTTTTGACGATCTTGAGATTAATCACCAGCTCGACTTTCAGCGACTGCTGGGCACTTTTCAGAATGCCGCAAATTCATCGAACTTTCTATTTTTTTGCCTGCAGTAATCTACTCAGGTAGCTGTATTGTGGAGCCTTCTGCAATATTTGCGGCAAGATCCGTCATCTTTTT
>DASSLE010000198.1:0-5001 GCA_035689725.1 Pseudolabrys sp. | reverse complement strand
GGACGTCAAAGCCGTTATCGAATCGCTTGCTACGATTGGTTACAAGGAGCTCAATAAATCAGGAGCCTTCCTTGTGCCCGGATTTGCCAAATTCGTTGTTATCAAGAAACCAGCAACAAAGGAGCGGAGCGGCATCAATCCGTTCACAAAAGAGCCAACAATATTTAAGGCAAAGCCGGCTCGGAAGATCGTCAGGGCTCGGCCGGTAAAGGCTGCCAAAGACGCAGTATTGTAGTGTCGTGGCGCTGGCGTCGCGACGTCCCTCTTACCCTGAAATCGGACATTGAGCGGCTAAAGAAAAACGAATCAGGCGTTTGAGCTAAATGGCGTAGGCCAATAGCGTTCAGTAATTCGAGAATTTCTACCACCTTTTTTTCATGGAGAGTCGAATGGCCAAAAAAGCAAAACGGCGACGCACGAAGCGAGTGGCTTGGACTAGGGCTCAAGTGGCGGAGCTAAGACGGTATTCGAAGGACAAGCTGCGGGTAAGGAAAATTTCAAGACTGATGAAACGTTCCGTTGGCTCATTGCGCCAAAAAGCAAGAGCGTTAGGTATTAGGGTCGGCCATCGTCGTTGAAGAGAAGGCCGGACCTGATAACCGCTTAGGTCAGAAGCGGACGTGACGTCCTCTAATCGCGAAGTCTGCTTTGGGTCAAAAGCGGACATAATTTCTTTGTGTCTGCGCGATGTCCACTCTTACCCCGAAAGCGGACATCGCGGGGCACTAATGGTCCTGTAACCGCCAGTGTAAATAGTTGCAAATGAATCTAATTTAGCCAATCGTCGCTCGATAGATGCGTCAGCGCAGGGCTGCAGGCTGCCGTGAAAAAATTCGCAAATGTTGAGAGCGAAAAGACCGAAAAACTTAGCAGCCGCGGCAGATACCTTCGATCACCTGCTTTAAATGTTGCTCCTTGCGCTCATCCTCAGCGCGTTCTTTTTTCCATTTCTGCGGTGAACCGACGTTTGGGGCGATCGACTTTATCGTATCCTGCGGATTCGTGGACGCCGTAGTGGCAGGCTTTGGCGCTGGCGGCTTTGGCTTCTTCGCTTCCGATATTACCTTGGCGGTCAGGGTGCGATCAGGTTGAGTTGTAACATTATCCTGCGTCTCGAACACCGGAATGTGTGCTGCACAGCCGGCTAAAAAAGCCGCAAAGATTAGAGGCACCAGAACTCGCAAAATACCCATTTCACCCTAGCTTGGCGGATTCTCTGTACTATAGGAAAAAAGATCACTGCATCGACGTGATCTAAGCATAAAAGGCCAGCGTGCAGCTACCCGCGTCCGCTTTACCCCAATAGCGGACATTGATTGATTAGTGGCTCCCGCTTAGTGCGGCAACTCGACACGAGCGGAGCGAGCTAACGGTTAGCGAGGCGAAATCCCGCCCGACCCAGGCTTGGCGCCCTTCCCGAAAATCCGCTGGACAACCCCCGGTAAGCCGGGCGACCGTAATCGCTCGAAAGAGATGCAGCAAGCGCACTGCGGCGCCATACGGCGTCAGCGCAATGTCATCGGCTCACAACCCTCAAAGGGAGGGAATGTCATGAATTCCAAAATATCTCGCCGAAACCTGATTAAAACAGCAGCTGGCTCGGCGCTACTGGCCGGAATTGGCGCGCCGGCGATCGTTAAAGCACAGGCCGATGCCATCCGCATCGGGCACCTTACGCCGCTCACCGGATTCCTTGGACCGCTGGGCGAATACGCAGTCATGGGAATCAAGCTCGCGGCAGAAGAGGTCAACGCAGCCGGCGGTGTGCTGGGGCGCAAAATCGAGTTAGTGATGGAGGATTCGATCAACCCGCAAACGGCCTCCGCCAAGGCCGAGCGCTTAATCGAGCGCGACAAGGTTGTAATGATTATTGGCGAGATCTCGTCGGCCTCCGGCCTTGCAATAGGTCAGGTGGCCAATCGGAGGAAGACGGTATTCATCAACACAGGCTGCAATTCAGATGCACTGCGCGGCGCGAGCTGCAATCCATACATGTTCCACATCGAAGGCGCCAATTCGATGTATGTTATGGCGGTCGGGCAATACCTGCTTCGCGAGAACATGGTGAAGGGTAAGAAATGGTTCTCGCTGACCGCGGACTACGCCTTCGGTCACGACCTTCTGCGTGTTGCCAAGAAATTCATGGAGGCGAACGGCGGTCAATTCGCTGCCGATGAGCTCGTGCCGACCGATGTTACTGACTTTAGTCCCTATCTCCTGAAAATCAGGCAGGCACAGCCCGACCTCGTGATTTCTAACCTTGCCGGCAATCAGATTACAAATTTTCTCAAACAATATTCTGAATACGGACTGAAATTTCCTGTGGCCGGCTTTGGTTTCGACACGGTCGTCGCCTGGGGTGCGGGCAAGGGTAACTTCTCCGGTATCTGGCCGCTCGTGTGGCATCACCTCGTCGATACGCCGAGCTCCAAAAAATACGTCGACGCGTTCCAGAAGAAATACGGCAAGCCACCCGACAACCAGTCGTGGGGCGATTACAACTCGCTCAAGATCGTCGCGCAGTCAATGAACGACATGAAGTTGGCAGATCCGCAGAAGCTCGCTGAGCATCTCCGCAAGGGTGCGAAGTTTGATGTGATGAAGGCGCGTGAGGCGTATTTCCGCCCATACGACAATCAGATGGTCATGGAGATGTACGCGGTGCGGGCGAAGGATCCCGCCAAGATGAAGGATCAATGGGACATCTACGATGCGCTTGGCACTGTCCCCGACCCCAACGTGGATATGGAAACCATCGCCCCGCCGAAGGACGGCACCTGCAAGATCGAGTGATTTAGTGAAATAATCTGGGCCATTCTGAAGGGCCGTCTGACGACGTCAGGGATGGCGCTGAGTTTATCCAGAACCGAGTCATCCGCGTGCAACTTGTCTTCATCCAGCGGAATGGCGTCGACGACAACAGCCGGCGGGCTTTCAGCTTTCACCGGCGCCAGATAGGACCTACCGGCAGCATTGACCTGACCGAGACGCCGCATCGCCATGTCCGCTTCGGGTCAAAAATCGACATGACCGCATGTCTGCGTGATGTCCACTCTTACCCCGAAAGCAAACATCGATTAGTGGCTGCCGCAAGTTCGCGTTGTGCCAATAGCAGACAAAGGCGGCTACGGTTGGAATGCCCGCTTTGTGCCAATAGCGGACGTGGACGCCATTAGTGAGGTCAATTGATCGGTCTGAGCTTTAGCTCCGTCTCGCTCGCTTTGACAAATCCGAACTTAGCGTAGGCGTCTTGGCCCTGAGAGCTTTGCAAGAAAGCGAGCATCCGCATCTTTGCGATGTATGGCACCGATAACATAGGCGACATCGGCGCGTAGACTGTCTTCATCCGGTAGCGAAACAGCGTCGACATCCGCACCGGCACGATGCGCTTCAAGGACTTCGGTCGTCCAGACCACACCGGCATCCGACTGACCGGCTTTGAGCCGGTCTGGTGTCTCGCGCTGGTGCACCGCAGTGAACCAGTTATTTTTCGTCGTCTGGCAAGAAACGCATTTCTTACCGCCGAAATCACCTGCCAAATTCCATGCCGCTCCAGAACCTTACGGATGTAGAATTGCATGATTCCTTCATTGATGGGGTTCGGCATCGACGTCCGCACATCTTCGCGCGCCAGATCCTTAATGCTGGTGATCTTCTTCGGATTATCTTTGGCCACCATGATCTGCAGCTCGTTGTGCATTAGACCATGTAGCTATCCATGGCTCCGGACGCTTTAAGCTGCTTAAGATGGCCCAGATTCACGGATGCAAAAATGTCGGGTAGCCCGCGATACTCCTTTTCAGCGTATACCCAGCCGCCCGCCTTGATCGCCTGCAGAAGCAGGCCTGGAGGAAGTGTAATGAGTCCGACCGTGGTGCCCGGATGCTGCTTCTGAAAAGTGTGCACGACATCGTCCCTGGCAAAGAACTGATTCCCCGCAAGCCATAACAAAAGGCCTGCTTTGGGCATCTGCTCGAATGCCTCGCGCCCGATTAGCGTGCCTCCGTCTGCTGCATAGTACTTAACGTCCGTCTCTTTGCCTTTAGGGATGGCGACTAACGCGCCACTCTCCTGACCGGCGGCATCCCCGTGGTCCGGGGTCATCCCAAAGAGCACGAGCCCGACGAGCAGCTTGATGATTTCCCGCATTGTCCTCTAGTTCACGTTCAGAGATTTTTCCAAAGAATGTAGTTTCTACGATCGTCAAGCATCGTGCGGACAAGGCTTCCGAATAGCGGGCATTTGTCCGACAAGTGGCGTGTCCGCTTTGGGTCATTAGCGGACAGACCGTCGCCGGCCAAAATTCACCGATGTCCGCCGTTTCCCAAAAGCGGACATTTGCCAGCAGTCGATGACGGGTTCGCGCTAGTGTTGAAGCGGCTCAGCCTCGGCAGGGACGATCATCTTTCCAATAGGCCAGAGCGCTATTCCCGCAAGCTTTAGGTGCGCCCAAGCGAATGGAATGCCAATAATTGTGATGGCGAGGACAATCGCAGTGATCAGGTGCCCCAGCGCTAGCCACCAGCCGGCGAGTACGAACCATACGATATTGCCAAGCATTCCCAACGGCCCGGTCCCTAGATCCTCAACGCCGAAATATTCGGCACGTGACACGGCCTTCTGGCCGAATGGGAGGAGTGTGTAGAGAGCGATGTTAAATGCCGCACGTGTCCAAGGCAGGCCGACAATGGTGACCGCCATGAGAATGCCGGCGACGATCCATGCGACTGACATCCAAAGCCCGCCGCAAACGATCCACAACACGTTAAGCAAGAAGGACATGGCGGACATTGGCTTCTTTCCCGAGTAGGAACTCTACGGCGCTGTCGTTAAGTCTGGCACCCGACGAGATTTAGACATTGAGAGGCCTGTTCGCCAGCGGGCCAACCTTAAGTTCCGCGCGAGAAGCATGTCCGCTTTGGGTCATTACCGGACATGGCAGCAATCAGATGCGATGTCCGCTCTTACCCCGAAAGCGGACATTGGGCGGCGCATGCGTCA
>DASSLE010000197.1:0-4767 GCA_035689725.1 Pseudolabrys sp. | reverse complement strand
CGCCGTGCGCTTGGCGGCAAGTGCCTGAGCAAACGCCGGCGCAAATTCGCTGGCGCGTTCCACCCGGATTCCAAGGGCGCCCATATCTTCGGCGAGCTTGGCGAAATTCATCGGGTTATAGGTCCACAACTCACGCGCTTTGGCCGTCTGCTCGCCGCCATAGGCACGGTCGAAGCCTCGCTTGGATTGATTGCCGCCGCCGTTGTTGTTGACGACAGTAACCGACGCGAGATTCCATCGCACAGCGGTTTCAACCTCCGCGAGGTGGTACCAGAAACCGGCGTCGCCGGTGAACACCACAACTGGGCGATCCGGGCAAGCCGCTTTGGCGCCTATCCCCGCCGGAAACGCCCAGCCGAGGTGTCCAGCGCTACGCATGTAGCTCTGTGTTGGTGTGCGTAAGTCGTACATGCCACCCATCCACATGCCGGCATGACCGGTATCAGCGATAACGATTGCGTCGTCGGGCACGTGCTTGGTCAACTCGCCGCATATGCGCGCCGGGTGGATCGGCACCGTGTCCGACTCAAGCAACGGTTTATACTTTGCATACCAATCGGCGCGCAGATCCGAGATTTCCTTGATCCAGGCCGCCCGTTTTGCAGCACTTGATTTGTCGATCTGGCCTAACATTCGCACGAGCACGCTCCTGGCGTCTCCGAGCACACTCGCCGCCAATGGATAATTGCGGCCGAGAGATTCCGGTTCGATATCGATCTGTATCGCGGGAGTACCAATCTTAGGCACCGCCCAGAAGTGCGTCGTCATACCGCCAGTTCCGGTACCGATGAAACAAACCAGATCTGCGCGATTCACTGCACGGTTGGCGCACTCGCGGGAATAACTGCCGGCAACTCCGACCGAGAGCGGGTGGATCCCGGGGATAATGTCCTTGCCGTTGAGGGAGGTCGCGATCGGAATTTGAAGTGCTTCGGCGAGCGCAACGAGTTCCTTCCCTGCGCCTGAAGCTCGCGCGCCGCCACCGGCGACAATGATCGGCCGCTCGGCTTTTTGCAGCAGCTCGAGCGCCGCTTTCACATGGGCTGCTTCCGGCTCGGGACGAAATGGCGGAACGCGAGCGAACTGCGTCTCCACAAGCGCGTCCATCTCGGCTTCTTCCAGATCCACCTGCCCTTCGTTGCCACGAAATTGCAGATGCACGGGCCCAGGCGCGGCGGTGGTGGCAGTCCGAAATGCCTGCCGCACCATATCCGGAATACGCGCCACGTCGTCGATGGTGACATTCATCTTGGTCACCGGCTCGAACGCCGGCACGTCATCGATTTCCTGATAGACCTTGCGGAACTTGGTTTTCGGATCACGCCCGCCGGTCATTGCAATCACCGGCGAATGTGCGAGGTACGCATCACGCAAGCCGGCGGCGAGATTGAGCGCACCGATTACCTGCGCCATGCAGATACCCGGTTTGCTCGAGGCGCGAGCATATCCGTCTGCCATGTAAGCGGCAGATTTCTCGCCGTGGCAATGCACGCGCGCGATTTTCGTCCGCCGCTCCATTTCGGCGAAGGTCCGCCGCAGGACTGCGGGCACCATGAACACATGGGTGACGCCATAGCCCGCCAGCATGTCGGCGAGCACTTCGGCGCCAAGACGCTTGGTATTGTGTCCGACCGTTGTCATGCTGCGCTCAAGCTGGCTCGAATTTCAGCGCAATGCCATTGATGCAGTAGCGCAAATGCGTCGGCGGGGGTCCGTCATTGAACACGTGGCCGAGGTGGCTCCCGCAACGGCTGCAGTGGACCTCGTCGCGCACCATACCATGGCTACGGTCAGTCTCGCCTTCGATCGCGCCGGGTAACGGATCGTTGAAGCTCGGCCAGCCGGTCCCGCTCTCAAACTTCATTTTGGAAACAAACAACGGTTGATCGCAAGCTGCACAGCGAAATTTGCCCGCGCGTTTCTCATGCAACAATGCGCAACTTCCCGGCATCTCGGTGCCGTGCTCACGCATGATCTCGTATTGCGCCGGCGTGAGGAGCTTGCGCCATTCGACTTCAGTGTGGGTGACAGGATATTGCTTCGTCATATTCAATGCTCCCGCGATCGTTGTTACTTGATCGCCAGCGGATTGACCGGAGATCCCACCGCTCCGGTGATTGGAATAGCCGGGGCCACGAACAGGAACTCGTAAACTTTGTCCTGCTCGCAGTCATCGGCGAGCTCCTTCAAATCAAAGATCTCACCCATTGTCATTCCCATGATTGGGATGGTAATCCAATGCCAGGGCTGGTTGATCCCCTCCTCGCTGTCGTTCGGCCGCACCTCGCAGCCCCACGTGTCACTCGCAAGTGCGGCTAATTGCGTGTCCTTGACGAAATCGAGCGTTTCGAAAGAAAACCCCGGCGCGTCGCCCCCCGGATAACCGTCCCAAGTTCCCGCCTTCTGGCAACGTTCCATCATTCCGGTGCGCACGATCACATAGTCGCCGCGCTTGAGCTCAACCTTTTGCTTTTTTGCAGTGTTATAGAGATCCTCATTGGTGATGCCGTAGCCGTCGGCGAGCGACTCGACTCTCCTATAGCGGGCGACATCGAGAAAGACGCCGCGCCCAACCATCCTGTTCTTGGTTTTTTCGATGCCGCATTTCTGCGCGCCAGCCGACGTCACCTCGCGGCAGTCGTAACCGTTCCACATGTAATTCTCATAAAATACGTGGCCGAGCCCATCCCATTGCGTGCCGCATTGAAGCGGCATGGTCACCATGTCGTCGGCTGCGCGAATTCCGCGCTTATCGAGCACGCCGGAATAGGCATCGGTACCCGTGCGCAGCATGGTGTGGATTGGATTCGTGCGACCCATCGCCGGATACTTGCTTTTTGCGCCCTGCGGTCCGGTGTGATCGAAGTTGAGCGCGAGCGAAATAACCTTGCCTTTCTTCACCAGGCGGGTTGCGGCGACGATATCCTCCGCCGTCGTGTAATTGAGCGTGCCAACCTCGTCATCCGGACCCCACTTGCCCCAATTTTTGTACTTCTCCGCGGCTTCGCGCATGTCCTGACGGGTGATCTTTCGCGCCGGCATTGAATTTCCTCTAACGAAAATGAAATGACATTGGCCGCCGAAATACAGCCTGTGGGCGCGGGCGATGCAAGCCCTACTGGCAACCCACTCGCGCAATGCTACGATGAAAAAAAGGGAGGTAAAGGATGCACCCGCTGTTTCGCCTCTCGGCGGCCGGCACGCTTTTGTTCGGCGCGCTATTCGCAAATTTTACAGCCCAAGCGCAAGACACGACGGGTTATCCTGCACGCCCGGTCAAGATTGTTGTGCCTTTCGCGCCGGCCGGCCCCACCGACGTGATGGCGCGCCTGATCGCGCAAAAGCTGAGCGATAGCCTCGGCAAACAATTCTACATCGAGAACCACCCCGGCGCCGGCGGCAATCTTGGCATGGCGTTGGTCGCCAATGCGGCGCCCGATGGCTACACGCTGCTGCTGGTCAGCTCGAGCGTCGTCGTCAATCCGAGCCTTTATGAAAAGGTGCCGTATGACGTCTACAAAAGCCTCGCGCCGGTGACGCTGGCGGGGTCGAGTCCGAACATTTTGGTCGTGCATCCGTCGGTGCCGGCGAAGACCGTCAAGGAACTCATCACCTATGTTCAGGCCAACCCGGGCAAAGTGAGTTTCGCTTCACCTGGTTTTGGTACCACCGCCAGCCTCGCCGCGGAGAGCTTCAAATACGCGCTCAAGCTCGACATTCAGCCGGTGCCCTTTAATGGCGCAGGACCCGCGCTCAACGCCGTTGTCGCCGGGCAAGTGCAGATCGCTTTCATGGCGCTGCCTCCCGTCACTCCGCACTTGAAAGCCGGTACGCTGCGCGCCCTCGCGTTGACGACGGAAAAGCAAGTGGCCGCGGCGCCCGATGTGCCGACGATGGCGGAGGCCGGTGTGCCGGGCGACCAGATCTCCGACGTCATGCAGGCCATGTTTGCGCCGGCCGGTACGCCGAAATCGATCATCGATCTCTTGCAGATGGAAGTCGCCAAGGCGGTGGCAGCGGCCGACGTCAAGTCGAAGCTCGATTCGCTCGGATTCGAGGCAATCGCCGACACGCCTGAACATTTCGCCGCACGCATAAAGGTAGAAGTACCGAAATGGGCGAAAGTGATCGAAGCGGCCAAGATCGAAAAGGTGAAATAAACAAAACAGTTCGTACGGGGAGAAGTCCATGAAAGTTGTAACGCGCATTATTATACTCTTTGCTGCGCTGCTGGCCGGCGGCCCGGCCCAGGCGACGGGTTACCCTGATCATCCGGTCAAGGTCGTGGTGCCCTTCGCACCCGCGGGCCCAACCGAGGTCATGGCGCGCTTGATCGCACAGAAGCTTTCGGAAGCGCTGAGACAGCAGTTCTACGTCGAGAACCATCCCGGAGCCGGCGGCAATATCGGCATGACACAAGTCGCGAAGTCTGCGCCCGATGGTTATACCATCCTCGTGGCGAGCTCGAGTTATGTGGTCAATCCGAGTCTCTACGCCAAGAATCCGTACGATCCCTTCAAAGATTTCGCGCCGGCATTGAATTTCCTCTAACGAAAATAAAACGACATTAGCCGCCGGAATACAGCCTGTGGGCGCGCGCGATGCAAGCCCTACTGGCAACGCACTCGCGCAATGCTACGATGAAAAAAAAGGAGCAAAGGATGCACCCGCTGTCTCGCCTCTTGGCGGCCGGCACGTTTTTGTTGGGCGCGCTATTCACTAATTTCACAGCCCAAGCGCAAGATACAACGGGTTATCCTGCACGCG
>DASSLE010000196.1:0-15661 GCA_035689725.1 Pseudolabrys sp. | reverse complement strand
ATCAAGCAGAAATATGGCCAGAAAATCTCCTGGGCCGATTTGATGGTCCTTGCGGGCAACGCTGCCCTCGAGTCGATGGGCTTCAATACCTTCGGCTTCGGCGGCGGACGCGCGGATGTCTGGGAGCCCGAAGAGCTCTACTGGGGGCCCGAGGGGACCTGGCTGGGGGACGAACGCTACAGCGGCGAACGCCAGCTGCAGAATCCGCTCGCCGCCGTGCAGATGGGTCTGATCTACGTCAATCCGGAAGGCCCGAACGGCAAGCCGGATCCGGTCGCGGCGGCCAAGGACATCCGGGAAACGTTCTTCCGCATGGCGATGAACGACGAGGAGACCGTCGCGCTGATTGCCGGCGGCCACACCTTCGGCAAAACCCATGGCGCTGGCGACCCGTCCCTCATGGGACCAGCGCCGGAAGGCGGCGCAATCGAAGATCAGGGCCTCGGCTGGAAGAGCAAGCATGGCACGGGCTTCGGGGCCGACACCATCACCGGCGGCCCGGAGGTCACCTGGTCGCAGACGCCGACCAAGTGGAGCAACCACTTCTTCGATAACCTGTTCAACAACGAATGGGAGCTGACGAAGAGCCCGGCGGGGGCCAAGCAGTGGCGGGCCAAAAATGTAGAAGCCACGATCCCGGACGCCTTCGACAAGTCGAAGAAGCATGTGCCGACGATGCTGACGACGGACCTCTCGCTGCGGTTCGATCCGGCCTACGAGAAGATCTCGCGGCGCTTCTACGAGCATCCGGACCAGTTCGCGGACGCGTTTGCCCGCGCGTGGTTCAAGCTGACGCACCGCGACATGGGCCCGATCGCGCGATACCTCGGCCCGCTCGTGCCGAAGGAAACGCTGATTTGGCAAGACCCGATCCCCGCGCTGAATCATCCGCTGATCGGGGAGCAGGACATTGCGGCTCTGAAGGCGAAAATCCTCGCGTCCGGCCTGTCCGTTTCCCAGCTCGTCTCGACGGCCTGGGCATCGGCGTCGACGTTCCGCGGCTCCGACAAGCGCGGTGGAGCGAACGGCGCGCGCATTCGCCTCGCCCCGCAGAAGGATTGGGACATCAACCAGCCGGCTCAGCTGGCGAAGGTCCTGCAGAAACTCGAAGCGATCCAAAAGGAGTTCGGCAAGAAGGTCTCGCTCGCCGACCTGATCGTTCTCGGCGGCAGCGCGGCGGTCGAAAAGGCCGCGAAGGATGCCGGCGTCGACGTGAAGGTCCCCTTCATGCCAGGACGCATGGACGCGTCGCAGGAGCAGACCGACGTCGAATCCTTCGCGCCGCTCGAACCACGTTCCGACGGCTTCCGCAACTACATTAGCGGGAAGCGGCAATTCATGTTGCCTGAGGAGGCCTTGGTTGATCGGGCGCAATTGCTGACGCTGACTGCTCCAGAAATGACGGTTCTCGTCGGCGGCCTGCGCGTCCTGGGCGCAAACGCCGAGCAATCCAAGCACGGCGTCTTCACCAAGAAGCCCGAGACGCTGACGAACGACTTCTTCGTCAACCTGCTCGATATGCGCACGCAATGGCAGCCCGCCTCTGGCTCTGAAGGCGTGTACCAGGGGCGCGACCGGAAAACGAACGAGGTCAAGTGGACCGGCACGCGTGCCGACCTGATCTTCGGTTCGCACTCGCAGCTGCGCGCGCTCGCGGAAGTCTATGCGTGCGCGGATTCGAAGGAGAAGTTTGTGAAAGACTTCGTGGCGGCGTGGACCAAGGTGATGAACCTGGACCGCTTCGACCTCGCCTGATCCCTGCGGAAAAGCTTTCGAGGGCTTCTAGAGCGCAGCAAAAAGTGAAACGGCCGGGATTCCCCGGCCGTTTTTTGTTGACCCTGGAACGCCGATTCTATTGACCGCTTTCGTTGCCTTCCACCGCGCCGCCAGCGGTCTTCAGCGCCTGCGGATGCGGCATTGCGATGACGTTGTAGCCGGAATCGACGAAGTGAACCTCGCCGGTGACGCCGCTCGAGAGATCAGACAGGAGATAAAGGCCTGCGCCGCCCAGTTCGTCCAAGGTCACGCCGCGGCCGAGCGGAGAATATTTCTGCTGAAACGCAAACATGTAGCGCGCATCGGTAATACCGGCGCCGGCGAGCGTGCGGATCGGGCCGGCCGAGATCGCATTAACGCGGATCTTCTGTGTCCCGAAATCGACCGCGAGGTAACGCACCGAGGCTTCCAGCGCCGCCTTGGCCACACCCATCACATTGTAGTTCGGCATCGCCCGCAGGCCGCCGTTATACGTGAGCGTAACCATGGCGCCACCATTCGGCATCAACGTCGCCGCACGCTTGGCGGCCTCCGTGAAGGCGTAGCAGGAGATGACCATGGTGCGGATGAAGTTCTCGCGTGTGGAATCGGCGTAGCGGCCCTTCAACTCATTCTTGTCCGAGAAGGCGACCGCGTGCACGAGAAAATCCATCGTGCCCCATTGTTTCTTGATTTGCTCGAAAACCGCATCGACCGAAGCGATATCCTCGACGTCGCAAGGCATCACGAAAGAAGAGCCGGCCTGCTCGGCAAGCGGCTTCACGCGCTTGGCGAGCGCATCACCCTGATAGGTAAAGGCAAGTTGTGCACCATGCGACGCTAGCATCTGCGCAATGCCCCAGGCGATGGAATGGTCGTTTGCAACCCCCATGATCAGACCGCGCTTGCCCTGCATCAGATTGCCGCGCGCAACTATTTGTTCCCCAGCCATGTTAGTTGGCCTGCGCGGAATCGATTGAAGGAAAGTCACGGAAACGGGCTTGTTCATGCAATGCTCCCGATCGAATCGCTCGGCATAGCCCGTGTATGGCGCGGAAACGACAATCCGATGACGGAGCGCGGCGCAATGCCGCCCGCGGAGCTTCAAATAAAATGGTCATGCATCCAGCCGCTTGAATACAACCGATGCATTGGTACCGCCGAACCCGAAGGAGTTCGACAACACGCAGCCAAGCTTCGCGTTGTCTTGACGCTCACGCACGATCGGCATGTCAGCGAACGCGGGATCGAGATTTGCGATATTGGCGCTTTCGCAAATGAACCCGCTCTGCATCATCAGCAGCGAATAGATCGCCTCCTGCGCACCGGCAGCGCCAAGCGAATGGCCGGTGAGCGATTTGGTGGCTGAAATCGGCGGACATTTCGAGCCGAACACTTCGCGGATCGCCTCGATTTCCTTGATATCGCCTATTGGCGTCGAGGTCGCGTGCGGGTTGATGTAGTCGACCGGTACTTTGACGTTTTCCAGCGCCATGTTCATGCAACGCACAGCGCCCTCACCTGATGGGGCTACCATGTCATAGCCGTCCGATGTCGCTCCATAGCCGGCAACTTCGGCATAGATCTTAGCGCCGCGCGCTTTTGCATGGTCAAGCTCTTCCAGTACCAGCACGCCGGCGCCGCCGGCGATAACGAAGCCGTCGCGATCCCTGTCGTAGGCACGCGAGGCTTTTTCCGGTGTGTCATTATACTTCGATGACATCGCGCCCATGGCGTCGAACAGCACCGAGAGCGTCCAGTCCAGCTCTTCGCAACCGCCGGCGAAGATCATATCCTGCTTGCCCCACTGAATGATCTCGGCGGCGTTGCCAATGCAATGGTTGGACGTCGCGCAGGCCGAGGAGATCGAGTAGTTCACGCCCTTGATCTTGAACCAGGTCGCCAATGTTGCCGAGGCGGTCGACGACATCGCCTTCGGCACCGCGAATGGTCCGACCCGCTTGGGGCCCTTTTCACGGGTGATGTCGGCGGCGTCGACGATGGCGCGCGCTGATGGTCCGCCGGAGCCCATAATGATCCCCGTGCGCGGGTTGGAAATGTCCTTCTTCTCGACCCCGGCATCGCGAATTGCCTGTTCCATGGCGACATGGTTCCAGGCAGCCCCGCCGCCAAGGAAACGCATGGCGCGGCGGTCGACCGAGTCGGCTGGATTGAGTTTAGGCGCGCCTTCCACTTGGCAACGGAAGCCGAGCTTGGCGTACTCCTCAGCGCGACTGATGCCTGATTTCGCCTCGCGCAAGCTCGCCAGCACTTCCTGTGTATTGTTGCCGATCGATGAGACGATGCCCATTCCGGTGACGACGACACGTCGCATAGTCGTATTACCCTTAAATTACCGCCGCGGTTTGTCGGTGATTGGGCCACAGATTGGCCCGCTGAGGTAACTCCGCAAGGCCCTCCGCAGGGCTCAAGCGCCGCTCGGCTGCAATGCCTCGTCCTGCTTAAACAGGCCAACCTTGAGATCGCTGGCGCGATAGATCACGTTGCCGTCCGCCGAGAGCCAGCCATCGGCAATGCCGAGCACCAGTTTCGAGCGCATGACCCGTTTGATATCGATGCCATAGATAACTTTTTTGACGGTCGGCAACACCTGGCCGGAAAACTTCACCTCACCCAAACCAAGTGCCCTGCCCTTGCCCGGCGCACCCAGCCAACCTAGAAAGAAACCAACCAGCTGCCAGAGTGCATCAAGGCCGAGGCACCCCGGCATCACCGGGTCACCCTTGAAATGGCAGAGAAAGAACCAGAGGTCCGGCTTCACGTCGAGCTCGGCCCGGATCAATCCTTTGCCATGCTCGCCACCTTGCTCGCTGATTTCGGCGATCCGATCGAACATCAGCATTGGCGGCAGCGGCAGTTGCGGGTTGCCGGCGCCGAACAGTTCGCCGCGACCGCAGGCGAGCAAATCTTCGTACTCGAAGCTATGCCGCCGCGTGTCCATAGACGTCGCCTCACCGCGCAGGGGGCTTGCCTGAATTCCCATGCCCGAGTTGGTAACATACCCAAGCTAGCGGGCAAAGGTGACGGGAGTGCGCAAAAAACCCCCGACGATAGGGCATTTCCGGTAGTTGCGACGCGGTTGCATCTGAGAAGTCGATTGCGTATATGTTGCAAACGAAATGGTTTTTCGCTGGTTCCTGCGCGGGGCCGGCTATTTGGGCGTGAACAGAATGATGCCAACGCGGCCCACAGGGTCACCCACGATGAAGGTTGATGCCCGGCGCCCTCCGGACGCTGCGACACTGACCGGTTGCCCCTGGCATGACGTGAAAGCGATGTTGCGTCTGGTCGGTTTACGTCCGACCCGTCAACGCATGGCATTAGGTTGGATCCTCTTCGGCAAGGGTGATCGCCACCTCACCGCTGAAATGCTTTACGAAGAAGCGACACGCGCGAAGGTGCCGGTATCGCTGGCAACGATCTACAATACCCTGCATCAATTTACGGAAGTCGGCCTCTTGCGACAGGTCGCAGTCGATGGCTCGAAGGCTTATTTCGACACGAATGTCACGGCACATCATCACTTCTTCGTCGAGGGCGAGGACGAGGTGCTTGATATTCCGGGTACCGAAGTGCTGATCGGTAAAACCCCGGCGCCCCCGGAAGGTTTCGAGATTGCGCGTGTTGATGTTGTCGTCCGGCTACGGCGAAAGAGCTGACCGCGTAATCCAGAATTTGATTTTGGCGTGGCCGGGTTCGTCCCGGCCATGATGCTTTTCGCTCCTACTCCACCTTCTCATTTGGATAGGCGCCCCACAGTCGTTCCTGCCTGATATAGCCCTCGAAGCCCTTGCCGCTGAACTGGCACCAGGTGCCATTGCAGGATTTGATCGCGCCGAGCACGCCGGATTGCAGGCGGGCCGACACCACCGATTCGCTATCCGCGTTTTCGTAGAGCGGAACGAGCTCGTCCTTTGTTTTCGGTACCACCGTAGCCATCCGTTTTCCTGACAGGAGCGAGTGGTAGACCCAACCTTCCGCACCCTCCCAGTCGCGAATGCGGCGCCAATTCTCGAACTCCGCGGTAACCTCCACCGGCATGCCAGCGTGGGTATAGACCCAGCGTACCTCCTGATCCTTGTTCGGTCCGGACCGTACGTTGACTCGGTCGGACTTGAGGCTCACGAAACGCGGGATCGGAAGGCCGCTTACGGAGCCAGTGGCACCATCGCCCGCGGACCAGGCCGGGGGCGGCTGCACTGCCACGAGGCTAGCTGCCAACGCGAGGCCGCCCAGCACGGTCCGGATGCTTTGTGTTGTCACGGCCATCTGGTAGGAAAAAAGAACGGATTTTGCCCAGCGCGCAGTGTGGGCGAGCACGGTTAATGAGGGATAAATCGGCACTTACTGGCGGTACTGCCGCCATTGCCGCGATTGAGAGCAGATGGCGAAAAGCAAGAAGCCGCTGGTCATTGTGACGCGTAAGCTGCCCGATCCAATCGAGCTGCGAATGCGGGAACTTTTTGACACCCGGTTCAATCCTGACGACAAGCCGATGACTCAAAACCAGCTCGCGGAAGCAGTTAAAACCGCCGACGTGCTGGTACCGACCGTCACCGATCGAATCGATGCCTCGGTCCTCAGCAAATCGGGCGAACAGCTCAAGCTCATCGCGAATTTCGGCAATGGTGTCGACAATATAGATGTCGCGACTGCTGTTCAGCGCGGCATTACCGTCACCAATACGCCTGGCGTCCTTACTGAGGATACCGCCGACATGACCATGGCGCTGATCCTGGCGGTGCCGCGCCGGCTAGTGGAAGGCGCCCTCGTCCTGACGACGGACAAGGACTGGACCGGCTGGTCGCCGACCTGGATGCTCGGCCACCGCATTTGGGGCAAGCGGCTCGGCATCATCGGCATGGGGCGAATTGGGCAGGCGGTCGCGCGCCGGGCGCGCGCTTTCGGCCTCCAGATCCACTATCACAATCGGCGGCGGGTGGCGCCCAAGATCGAGGAGGAACTCGACGCCACGTATTGGGAAAGTCTCGACCAGATGCTCGCCCGCATGGACATTGTGTCGGTCAATTGTCCGCACACGCCAGCGACATATCATTTGCTTTCGGCAAGGCGGCTCAAAATGCTGCGACCGGAAGCGTACATCGTCAACACATCGCGCGGCGAGGTGATTGACGAGAATGCACTCGCGCGCCTGATCGAGTCCGGTGAAATTGCCGGCGCCGGCCTCGACGTGTTCGAGCATGAGCCGGCGGTCAACCCGAAGCTGGTCAAGCTCGCCCGCGCGGGCAAAGTGGTGCTGTTGCCGCATACGGGTTCGGCGACGCTCGAGGGCCGTATCGATATGGGCGAGAAAGTCATCATCAACATCAAGACTTTCATGGACGGCCACCGGCCACCGGATCGGGTCCTGCCCTCGATGTTGTAGCTCTCAGTAGCTCCCCGACAAATCCGTGATCTTCGGCTTGTTCCCGCTCAACGGGTTGTTCGGATCCCACGCATAGCTCAGCGTTTCGAACCGCATTGAGCGGGCATCAATCATGAGCAGGCGGCCGACCAGGCCTTCGCCGAAGCCAACAATCTCGCGGATCACTTCCAGCGCCATCAGCGAGCCGAGCACTCCAGGCAGCGCGCCAAGGATTCCAGCCTCTGCACAGGCGGGCACGGTACCGGCCGGCGGCGGCTCGGGAAACAGGCAGCGGTAGGTCGGATTGCGCGTCCCGTCAGCCCGTGTTTCATGCGCGCGAATTGAAGTGAGTGATCCGTCGAAGGTGCCGACCGCGGCAGTGACAAGAGGCTTCCGGGCAAAGTAACAGGCATCGGAGACAAGGTAGCGCGTTGCAAAATTATCGGAGCCGTCGGCAACGACGTCATAGCGCGCGATCAAAGCGAGCGCGTTGGCTGCGGTCAGCCGCACATGATGTGTCTCGACGTCAACATGCGGATTGAGTCCCTTTACCGCATCGCCGGCGCGCTCGACCTTTGATCTGCCAATATCGTCGGTAGCGAAAATTACCTGGCGTTGCAGATTCGATAGCGAGACATCATCGTCATCGACGACACCAAGCGTGCCGACACCGGCGGCTGCGAGGTAGAGCAAGGCCGGCGCCCCGAGGCCGCCGGCGCCAACGACCAGCACGCGCGCGGCCTTGAGTTTGGCCTGGCCGGGACCCCCCACTTCGCGCAGCACGATGTGGCGCGCATAACGTTCAAGTTCTTTGGGATTAAGCATTGTGGTTAATCTAGCGCATGATCCGAAAAGGTGGGATCCGGTTATCGGAAAAACATCGTGCGTGAGCAAAATGTTACGCGAATCCGTGTCCGGCAGGCCCTCGCCGGCGCGTATTACGTCCCCAGCCCGCCTTGCGCCTCTGCTTCCATCGGCTAAGGTGGCCGCAAAATAACATCGGGGGCGTTGACACGATGCGTTTGGGTGGGTCGGCGATGATGTTTGCGCTTCTGCTCGGTGCCGTTCCGGCGCTCGCGCAGGAATCGCCTGGGGTCATTCCGACACCCGCGCAGCCTACCGCGACCCGCGTTGCACCAAAAGCAAAGGCCGCCAAGCACATCGCGCCGGCACCCAAGATCGCCGCGCCTGCAACGGTCGCTGCAAAAACTGCCGCATTAGGCGTGGAGCCAGCGGGAGCCGGGCCGGCCGCGGACGTGCCCGCAGGTCTTTCTGACAGCGAGCGCCTGAAAATCCAGTCCGCGCTACTGTGGTCGGGTGATTATACCGGTTCGATCGGCGGCGAAGACCCGTTTTTTTCCGCCATCAAGAATTTCCAGAAACGCGCGAAATCCAAAGTAACGGGCGTCCTCTCCCCCGCCGAGCGCGCCAGTCTGCTCGCGGCTGCCAAAGCCCACGAGGACGAATTCGGCTGGACGATCGTGACCGATCCCGCGACAGGCGTGCGCCTTGGCCTGCCGGCCAAACTGGTGCCGCAAGTGCGCGATGCTACGCGCGGGACGCGCTGGTCGGCCGCACACGGTGAAGTGCAGGTCGAAACGTTCCGTATCAAGGATCCCGAGCTCAAGCTTGCAGCGCTCTTCGAGCAGCAAAAGAAAGAGCCGTCCAATCGGAAGATCGAATTCAGCACATTGCGTGATGACAGTTTCTATATCAGTGGCATGCAGGGCCTGAAGAAATTCTCGGTGCGCGGATACGCGCGTGACGGTGAAATCCGCGGTTTCACTCTGCTGTTTGATCAAATGATGGAAACAATTGTCGCCCCGGTGACGGCAGCGATGGTAAGCGCTTTCTCACCGTATCCCGGGCGCAGTTCACTGTTCGCGACCACGGCGAATTCCGTCGAATATGGCAACGGACTTGTCGTGAGTGCAAGCGGCCACATCATTACCGACCGAAAGCTCGCGGCCGGATGCCAGGTCATTGTCGCCGCCGGCCTTGGCGATGCCGACCGGATTGCCCAGGACAAGGATAATGGCCTGGCCCTGCTCCGTGTTTACGGGCCGCGCAAACTATCTCCGCTTGCACTCGCTCCTGATACGCCCAAAAAAGGCGACCTGACACTCGTCGGTATTCCGGATCCGAAAGAGCAGAATGGCGCCAAGAAACTCACCGAAATCAAGGCGCGCCTGGCTGAGGGCAACGCGATCGAATTGCGCCAGCCAGTACCAATGGCGGGCTTTTCCGGTGCCGCCGCACTCGGCGCACAAGGCGAATTTCTCGGCATGACGGAGATGCGTAATTACGTACTTGCCAGTACGGAGCCGGCGACGCCGCCCGTGCGCCTCATACCTGCAGGGACCATCCGCGACTTTCTCTCGGCGCACAATATTACGTCCGAGCCGCAGGGCAGCGATGCCAAGGCGTCAGTCGTGAGAATTATTTGCGTCCGTAAATAGTTATTTGTTCTTCCATTTCGGCGGGCGCTTCTCGATGAAGGCTTTCATGCCTTCCTTCTGATCCTCCGTTGCAAACAGCGAATGGAAAATGCGCCGCTCAAAGGCCGTTCCTTCCGAGAGGCCGCTCTCGAATGCGCGGTTGATGGCTTCCTTGCCCGCGAGCACCGATGGCAGCGACATATTGGCGATGGTATCAGCGACCTTCATCGCCTCTTCCATCAAGTTGGCCGCGGGCACTACGCGCGCCACCAGACCGGATTTCTCGGCTTCTGCCGCATCCATCATTCGCCCGGTCAGGATCAAATCCATGGCCTTGGCTTTGCCGATTGCATGCGCAAGCCGTTGGGTGCCGCCGATGCCGGGAATGACGCCGAGCTTGATCTCAGGTTGACCAAACCTGGCGGTATCGGCGCCAATAACGATGTCGCATTGCATCGCCAGCTCACAGCCGCCGCCAAGCGCAAAGCCAGCGACCGCCGCGACAATCGGCTTTCGCGCTTCGGCCGCAGCATTCCAGTTTGAAACGAAATCGCCGAGATAGGCTTCGATAAACGGTTTGTCCGCCATTTCCTTGATGTCGGCGCCGGCAGCAAAAGCCTTGTCGTTGCCGGTGATAAGCAGACAGCCGATTTTTTCATCGGCGTCAAAGGTCTCGATCGCCTGCGTGAGCTCGGAAATCAGCGCCTTGTTGAGGGCATTGAGGGCCTGCGGGCGGTTGAGGCGGATAATGCCAACCCGGCCTTTCGTTTCGACGACAATATTCTGATAGGTCATGGCTCAATCCTTGGCTCAATCGAGTTTTGCGCCGGAGCGGTGCACCACATCACTCCATTTGGCCGAATCGGCTCTGATTGTCGCAGCGAATTCCTCCGGCGTTCCGCCGGCCGGCTCGTCGCCGATCTTGACAAATTTCTCCTTGAACGCCTCCGAGGTAAGCGCCTTGTTGATCGCAGCGTTGAGCTTGCCCACGATCGGCCGCGGCACGCCGGCAGGGGCAATTACACCAGTCCAGGTTGGCGCCAAATATCCGGGCACGCCGGCTTCAGCGATTGTCGGAAGCTCCGGAAACGCCGGTGAGCGTGCAGCGCCGCTGACGCCAAGTGCACGCACCTTGCCGTCTCGCGCGAAAGGCGCGATCGATTGCAGGCTTTCAAACATAAGATCGACGTGGCCGGCAATCAGATCGGTGATCGCCGGCGCCCCGCCGCGATACGGCACATGCACGATCTCGGTTCCCGTCATGTACTTGAATAGTTCGCCGCCGACATGGCCGGGCGAACCGTTGCTGGATGAAGCATTGGTCAGCTTGCCTGGGTTTTTCTTGGCGTAGTCTATCAGCTCGCGTACCGAATGAACCGGCAGCTTCGGCGAGACCGCAAGCAACAAATGTCCGCGCGCGATCATTGCGATCGGCTGAAAATCCTTTTCAATATTGTAAGGCAGCTTCGCCACCATGTGACGCGTGATCGCGAGCGCACCAATCGGACCCATGCCGATGGTGTAGCCGTCGGGTGGTGACTTCGCGACCAGATCAAGGCCGATAGTCAACGCACCGCCCGGGCGATCGTCGACGATAACCTGCTGGCCCAGATCCTTCGACAGTTCGGTGGCGAGGATGCGGGCGACAGTGTCGGTAGCGCTACCCGCGGCCTGCGGCACGATGAACCGGATCGGATGGTCCGGATAGTCCGCGGCCGGGGCGGTTGCTACCATGGCGACAAACGTTACCGCAAACTTGCGCATATCAAAGATCCCGGCATATGGGTGACATAGCGTGGCCTACTTCTGACATGCGGGGCAATAGAAGGTCGAACGGCCAACCTGCACGATACGTTTGATCCTGCCCTTGCAACAAGGGCAGGGCTCGCCCTCGCGATCATAGACCTGGAAATTGTGCTGGAAATCGCCGAGTGAGCCGTCGGCGCGGCGATGGTCGCGCAGCGATGAGCCGCCGGCTTCAATCGCATCCATGAGCACGGCCTTGATGGCATCGACCAGTTTTTCGGCGCGTTCGTCCGGTTTGCCGTGGCGGTCGGCAATGGTCGAAGCATGCCGTTTGGGCGATAGCCGCGCACGAAACAACGCCTCGCAGACATAGATGTTGCCAAGACCTGCAACGACTCGCTGATCGCTCAGCGCAGCCTTGAGCGAAGTCTTCTTGCGCGCGCATGCTTTCGCGAGCATCGCTGCATCGAATTCATTTCCCAGTGGCTCTGGTCCGAGCGAACGCAGCAACGGTTCGTTCTCGATTTTGGCGCGGGACACGAGCTTCATCGAGCCAAAGCGGCGCGGATCGTTGAACGTCACCGTCGCGCCGTTCGACATGTGAAAGACCACATGATCGTGCGCGGTGCTCCTGGATCGTTCGTGATAATATTTTCCGGGGGCACTGTCCTTGCTGACGCGAAATGAACCCGACATTCCGAGATGCATCAGCAGCACATCGCCGGACGAAAGATCCGCCAGCAAATACTTCGCCCGGCGGCCTAGCCCTTCCACAGTCTTGCCGCGCAGCCGTTCGGCAAAGCTCCTGGGCAGCGGCCAACGGAGATCGCCGCGCCGTACTTCGACCTTTGCAAACCGCTCGCCCTCCATGGCGGGCGCCAGTCCACGGCGCACGGTTTCGACTTCAGGCAATTCTGGCATTGATTTACCACTCCCGCGCTGACAGATAGCGCCCCCGGGCCACCCGCGCTATGGTCCTGCCCGCAAAGGACTATTGGCCATGCCCCGCGGCCGCGACCAGACCCATTTCGGCTACGAGACCGTGCCGCTTGGCGACAAGCAAGAGCGAGTCGACAACGTTTTCCATTCGGTGGCGCGCCGCTACGACCTGATGAATGACCTGATGTCCGGCGGGCTGCACCGGGCATGGAAAGATGCTCTGGTGACGGCGGTGAACCCGCCAAAGAACACGCGCGAATTTGCGGTTCTCGATCTGGCCGGCGGTACCGGCGACGTCGCTTTCCGTGTCGCGCAGAGCGGCGGTCCTGGCACACGCGTCACGGTGTGCGACATCAATGCCGATATGCTTGAAGTCGGCCGAGCGCGAGCGGCCGAGCGCGGGCTTGATGGTGTCGTCACCTTCGACCAAGGCAATGCGGAAACGCTCGCATATCCCGATCGCAGCTTCGATTGCGTCACCATTGCCTTCGGAATTCGAAATGTGCCGCGCGTCGAAGCGGCGCTTGCGCAGGCCTACCGTGTCTTGAAAATCGGCAGCCGATTCCTGTGTCTCGAATTTTCCTCAGTCGATATGCCGGGCCTCGATGCGCTTTATGAGCTTTATTCCTTCCAGGTGATTCCGCGCATTGGAGAGGCCGTGACCGGCGACCGCGAGGCTTACCAGTATCTGGTCGAGTCAATCCGGAAGTTTCCCAAACCGAAGGCTTTCGCAACGATGATGGAGGCCGCCGGTTTTCGCCGCGTGTCGTTCAAACCAATGACCGGTGGCGTGGTGGCATTGCATTCGGGCTGGCGATTGTGATTGCTGCCACCTCTCATCTCCTCCGCCTCGCCCGCGCCGGCTTTGTGTTCGCGCGCGAAGGCGTGTTCGCGCTGGTCGATACGCGGCCTTTGCCTTTGCCGGCCAGGACCGCCATCGCGCTGGCGCGATTGATCGAGCGCCCGACCGCCAAGGACGGCTCAAGCCGGCTTGCCGCCGCGCTGACCAGGCTCGGCCCGACTTACGTCAAGCTCGGGCAATTCCTCGCCACCCGCCCCGACGTGGTTGGCACGGCGATCGCGCGCGATCTGGAAAGCCTGCAGGACAAGATGGCGCCGTTCCCGCAGGGCGAGGCGGATGCTGCGGTCGTCGCTGCCTTCGACAAACCGCTCAACCAGGTCTACGCCAGCTTCGGGCCAGCGGTGGCCGCTGCTTCGATCGCACAGGTGCATCGCGCCGAGATCGAGGCAGACGGCAAGCGCAAGCCGGTGGCGGTGAAGATCCTTCGCCCCGGCATCGAGCGCCGCTTCAAGTCCGATCTCGACGCTTTCTTCTTTGCGGCGCGCAAGGCGGAAAGTTTCTCGCTTGAGGCACAGCGGCTGCGCCCGGTTGAGGCAGTGGCAACGCTGGCCCGCTCGGTCGCAATGGAAATGGATTTCCGCCTGGAAGCGGCCGCGCTGTCCGAGATGGCAGAGAATATCGGCGAGGACGCCGACTTCCGCGTGCCGACCGTGGACTGGGGTCGCACCGCGCGCGAGGTGCTGACGCTGGAGTGGATCGAAGGCACGCCGCTCAGCGACCATGCGGCGCTGGAAGCGAAGGGCTTCGATCTGCCGGAGCTCGGACGCAAGGTGATTCAGAGCTTCCTGCGCCATGCCTTGCGCGACGGCTTCTTTCACGCCGACATGCACCCCGGCAACCTGTTCGTCGACGACGACGGCCGGCTGGTCGCCGTGGACTTCGGCATCATGGGACGCCTTGGCCCGAAGGAACGGCGGTTCCTCGCCGAAATTCTGTTCGGCTTCATCACGCGCGACTATCACCGCACAGCACAGGTGCATTTCGACGCCGGTTATGTGCCCCGGCACCATTCAGTAGCGAGCTTCGCGCAGGCAATACGAGCCATCGGCGAGCCGATTCACAACCGGACCGCCGAAGACATCTCGATGGCAAAGCTCTTGATGCTCCTGTTTGAGGTGACTGGTCTCTTCGACATGCGGACGCGCCCGGAGCTGCTGCTCCTCCAAAAGACGATGGTTGTGGTGGAAGGCGTTGCTCGCTCGCTCGATCCCAGGCTCGACATGTGGAGCACCGCCGACCCTGTGGTGCGCGAGTGGATCGCGCGCAATCTCGGACCGGTCGGTCGGCTGGAAGATGCAGTTGAAGGCGCCGGCGAAATCGGTCGATTTCTCGGTCAGGTGCCAGGGTTGCTGACACGCGCGGGTACGCTGCTCGACCAGTTCGACGACATTACGCGCGATGGCCTGGTGCTTGCGCCTGAAACGGTCGCCGCCATCGGGGCGGCGGAAGCGCGTCGCAACCGCTGGACCGCACTCGCTCTCTGGGTGATTGCGGCGCTGTTGGCCTGGATCACATGGATGCTGGTCTGATGTTTTCCAGCGCGGCGGCGGTCATTGTGGCTGCCCCGCGTAAGCACGCTCGATCGCTGCAATGTCGAGTTTTTTCATTTTCAGGAAAGCGTTCATCACGCGCTCGGATTTGGCCGGATCCGGGTCCGTCATCATTTTGGGTATCACGGCCGGTACGACTTGCCAGGAAAGACCGTATTTGTCTTTCAGCCAGCCGCAGGGGCCCTCCTGCCCGTCCTGCGTGAGTTTGCCCCAGAAATAATCGACTTCGGTTTGTGTCTCGCAGCGCACCTGGAATGAGACCGCCTCGTTGAATTTGAAATTCGGGCCGCCATTCAAGGCCGTGAATGTCTGTCCCTCGATTTCGAATTCCACGACCATCACCGAGCCCGGCGGCTTGTGGTGAACATCCTGCCCGGCCTTGGTGTAGCGGCTGATCTTGCCGATTTTGGAATCCTTGAAGATCGAACAATAGAATCTTGCCGCTTCTTCGGCTTGCGTGTCGAACCACAGGCACGGCGTGATCTTGTGCTTGGCAATTGTTGCCATGATGTCCTCCTTACGCGCGGTTACTACGCTTTTGCGAGATAGGCTTCGAACTGCTCCATGGTGCCGGTCCAGCCCATGCGCATGCTGTCACGCCCGGCTTCGAAGGTTTTCTGTTCTTCTTCGGTTGCGTTGTGCGTGGTCCAGCGGACGGTTGATTTTGGTCTTGCCGCCGGGCATTTCCTCGAAGGTGAAGGTCGAGTGCATCTCGAGCGGCCATAACATATGACCGGGATGACGTGTCGTACCGCCTTTCTCGTCGGAAAACGAGCTGATGAAATCGAGGCGTTCGGGCAGGACGATTTCGCGGAATACGAACTTTCCCCACATCGGCGTGCCGTCGGGCGCCTTCATGCCATAGTGGTAGGTCCCGCCCACGCGCAGATCCATTTTCGAAGCGATGACCGTGAATCCCTTTGGCCCCCACCACTGCTTCATACGCTCCGGCTCGGTGAAGCACTTCCACACCAGATCGCGCGGC
>DASSLE010000195.1:0-3252 GCA_035689725.1 Pseudolabrys sp. | reverse complement strand
CCGCCAGGCGCTTGCTGCTGTATGGCTGGCGTCTGACGCTGCAACCCAGGTGCCGGCGTTGTCGACGGCGGCGGCTGTTGCTGTACAGGCGCGATGGATGGGGCGCCCTGTGCCGCGCGCGGCGGAGTGCTTCCCAATCGACCACGCTCGTTCTTGCCGAGCGGCTGCGGCGCAGTGACTGCTGCGTTTGGCTGTATCACCGTGGTCGTGCGCTGGACCGAAACTGCGCCCAAGCCGGCACGCCCACCTGGCGCACCGGGTCCGCCAGGTCTACCAGGTCCGCCCGGTCCACCAGGCTTGCTGGGCCGCGCGCCGCGCAAATCCTCTCGCCGGATTGGCACGGCGCCGGCTACCCCTTGCGTCGACGCAAAAACGCGCGGGCGCACGCGATAGGTCGCCACCGGCGTCCGGCTCACACGGGCAACGAACGCTGGCGAAATACCGGGATTGACGGCCAACCCTCCGTGCACGGGAAAGGTACGATTGACGACGCGGGTCGTGCGCAAAATGACGCTGCGCCGATACACAGGCACGTAGTATGTGCGCAGCCGCGGCGAAATCATGTAGCGGCCCGGCACAAACATCCAATACGCAGGTTCGACCTCATAGCTCTCGACCAATTCGTCGGGCGGCAGCGGCGCCCAGCCGACGAACTCGTCGCCGTAGCGCCAATTGACCCAAGCCGGTGCCCATTCATCGCCCGGCACCCAGAACCAGCCAAATCCAGGCTCGAATGCCCAACGACCGTAGTGATAGACGACCCAGCCCCAAGCGGCTTCGACATCGTCGGATACCCAGTACCAGCCCCACTCATCCGTGTAGACCCAATGCCCGTTTTGATACGGACGCCAGTCCGGCGGCACGGCTCTTGGCACCCAGACTTCCCCGAAGCGTGGATGCGGCCGCCAGCTGCCGTAATCCTCAAGCGCGATCTGGGCGTCCTCGGAAATCTGGGCCGCAGCCGGAGTGAACGCACCAACCACGATCGGAGCCGAGAGCGTGCCGATGACGACAGCAGCACTGGCCAGTACGGCGAGGGCTAGCCGGCGCAATTGATGATTAAAGGTCATGAGTGCTTCCCTGCCCGTCCGGGCTCGCCCGATTGCAAGTCGGACAAGTGCGGCGCGCGAAGTTGGTTCCGAATCGATTGTCCTAAGGCTGTGCCGTGACCCGTGACGCAAGCAATCCGGCATAGTGAGGCGGCGCATTAAGGCAATCACAGGGCGAGAACGCCTGCCTCGCCAGTTTCGGTGCCGCAGGCGAGAATTTGGCCCGCGCCGTCCCATGCAAGCGCAACCAATGGTTGCCCGTCGGCCTTCCGCACCAATATGAGCGCGCCGTCATCGATGCGCACCAGCTTCATCGCGCCGTCGGCATAACCTACTGCCACCACGGGCTGGCGCGGATGACCTGCGACGACCGTTACACGAGCCTCGGCACGTGCGAGAATTTTCGGCTGACGGCCCATCGGACCGTCCTTCCCATCAAACGGCCACAGAATGAGCTGCTCGGAGCCGGAGGTTGCCAGGAAGTCTCCGCCCGCGGTCCAGCTGAGCGAGCGGACCCGCGCCGAATAACCCGACATCCGCATGTGCTTGCCATCCGCCAGTCGCCAGCCGTGAAGCATCGGTTCCTGCATGCAGGTAACTAGAAATTTTCCATCCGGGCTGATCGTGACGCCGAGATGCGACCCCTTCCATTCAAGCGGCTCCGGTTGCGCGCCGGCGGCGTTGGGAAACCAAAGTGTCGCGCCATTGTAATGCGCAATCGCCAGGCGAAAGCCCTTTGGCGCAAAGCACAAGCCAGCCACGGTCGAAGGTGCCTCGATGTTGCGGTCTTCACCTTTCTTGGTGAGCACATGCGCGATCTTGCCCACCGACCACGCCACCGCGCCATCAGGGCCAAGCGCAACCTGATCGATCCAGCGCTTTTTGTCGTCGGAAGCGAGCACACGATGTCCACCATCCGCACTTGTTTCGACGAGCTTACCATCGTCGCCACCGGTGACGATACGCTCTCCATCGGAGGCGCTCGCCAGAATTGCGCCGGCGTGAATCGCTACGCGGCGTTCGGCATCACCAACAAACAACAGCGCTTCCTCGCCAAGAACGAAGACCGGCGTTGAACCGAAGAAATGCACGCCGACGATGGGCGCGCCCGCGTTTACGGAGCGGACGCGATCGGCGAGAGAGGGAATCGGGGCCTGCGTATCGCTCACGTTAGGCGATGCAGTTTTCAAAGCCTTGGCGAATTTTTTCTTCGGGCAGATTGCGTCCGATGAACACGATGCGGCTGTCGCGGGCCTCATCCGCTCGCCAAGCGCGCTGGTGATCACCATCGAGGATCATGTGCACGCCCTGGAACACGAAACGTTCGGGGTCGTCCTTGAACGAAAGGATACCCTTGCAGCGCAGAATATTGGGCCCGTCTTTGGCGACGAGATCCTGAATCCAGGGAAAGAACTTATCGGGATCGAGCGATTTTTCGGTCTTGAGCGAAACCGACTGCATTTCCTCGTCGTGATAGTGTTTCAGTCCGTTCCCGTGATGATGGTGACGATCATGGCCATGATCGTGATGATGATCGTGGTCATGGTCGTGGTGATGCTCCTCAATCTCGAGGAATGAAGGTTCGATCTCGAGAATGCGATCGAGGTCGAAGGCATTGCGGCCGAGGACTTCGTTGATGTCGATCTGCGCTCGCTCGGTGTGGTGCAGCCGCGCGTAAGGGTTCAGCCCGCGAATACGCGCTTCCAACTCACGCAATTCCTCCGGCGCTACCAGATCGGTCTTGTTGATCAGGATCACGTCAGCAAAGGCAATCTGATTCTTGGCCTCCGGCGCGTCCTTGAGGCGGTCAGCCAGCCACTTGGCATCGGCAACGGTGATGACGGCATCCAACTTGGTCTTAGCGCCAACTGCCTCGTCCATGAAGAAAGTCTGCGCCACCGGCGCGGGATCGGCGAGACCCGTGGTTTCGACAATGATGGCGTCGAACTTGCCCTTTCGGCGCATCAGTCCGTCAATGATGCGCACCAGGTCGCCGCGTACGGTGCAGCAAATGCACCCGTTATTCATCTCGAACACTTCCTCGTCGGCATTGACCACGAGCTCGTTATCGATGCCGATTTCGCCGAACTCGTTGACGATAACCGCAAATTTCTTGCCGTGCGGCTCGGACAGGATTCGA
This sequence comes from Pseudolabrys sp., assembly GCA_035689725.1. Taxonomy (GTDB): domain Bacteria; phylum Pseudomonadota; class Alphaproteobacteria; order Rhizobiales; family Xanthobacteraceae; genus Pseudolabrys. Next base: position 63 of record DASSLE010000195.1, on the reverse strand, counting down.
TTTAGCAGCGTTGTCTTGCCGGCGCCGAGATAGCCGGTGAGCACGGTGACGGGGATTTTGTCG
>DASSLE010000194.1:0-4957 GCA_035689725.1 Pseudolabrys sp. | reverse complement strand
CGAGTTTAGCAACATTTTCCGCAACGGGGACCAGTCCCTGCCACAACCTTGGGCCGAGTTGTTCGGTCCGCTACGTGAGGGCGCGGTGGACGATCTTGTTGTGGTCGGTCAGATCGGGCAGTCCCTCGACGGCCGTATCGCGACCGAATCCGGTCACTCGAAATATATTAATGGTCCAGCGGGACTCGCACATTTGCATCGCCTCCGAGCCCTGGTAGACGCGGTCATCATCGGCGTCGGTACCGCTATCGCCGACGATCCACAATTAACTGTGCGGCTTGTTGCCGGTCCGCAACCGGCGCGCGTTGTGATCGATCCGCACGCGAGGCTAGCTCCGGAAGCTCGGATTTTCGCAGCCGACGGCGCCCGTCGCTTTTTGATTACTATGCAAGGAGCATACCGTGCACCACCGCCGGGCGTAGAAACCGTCGTGATACCGGCGGTCGAAGGGCAACTCGCGCCGGCGGCGATCCTCACCGCGCTAGCCGTTCTTGGGATACGGCGCGTACTGATCGAGGGCGGGGCGGATACGCTGTCGCGCTTTCTTGCCGCCGGCTGTCTCGACCGCCTGCATGTGATCGTTGCGCCAATTATTCTCGGTTCCGGACGAACCAGCTTTATCTTGCCTCCGATCGAACGTGCCGATCAGGCTCCGCGCGTGCCGATGCGCGCCCATCGGATCGACGATGAGGTCTTGTTCGACTGCGATCTGTCGGGTCAGCGCGTGCTGATCGGTGCTGCAAAGAAATCGACGTGACCGATATGAATTAACGAGCGCCCCGCGGCAATTAAATCACGGCGGCGCGCGAGCCACGCGGATGTGTCCGCCAAGCTCAGCTTGCCCATTTCGCGGCCAGCGCTGGCCCAACCAGCGAGGATTTCGTTCTGCATCTCATGGTCATCCAGGCCGATATGCCAATCGGACGTGCCATGAATCACCGAATAGCCGACTGCTTCGAAGCGCGCGATTGCGAAAGCAGTTGCCGCAGGGCCGAGCGCCGGCCCAAAACCCTTGTCAGTGCGCTGATGCGCATTGAACGCTGCGATGATGGCCGCGTCGAGTGGGTCACGCGGACTGAGCCGGATGCGCCCGTCGTAGCTAAGTGCGGCATAGAATGGGATCGCGTGGGTGGAGATCTCTACCACCAGACGTTCCAGCCAAGACTTCGAGACGAGGTCGAGTAGCGCCGAGGTCGTGACGAGATCGACCGACTCGTCGAATGCGGACTCTAGATCGCGATTGAGGTCAAGCGGAGTGGCGACGACGGTAACACCCGGTAGACGGGGCATGGCCATCGCATGCGTGAGCAAGTCGAGATCGCTGTCCGCCAGCTGCCAGTGCTGCCGGTGAGGGAGGTGCGAGCTTAGCTTCCGCAGCGTGGAACCGGTGCCACAGGCAAGATCGATGATCCGCACGTAAGGAAGGTGTTTGAGCGAGGCAGTCATCGCGGCTAGGATAAACGGATTGCGCGCGCGTAAATCGTGTGGTTCGCGCCGCGACAGCCAATCGGCAGAAAAGCTGGTCACACCAAGGCCTCGATCGCGTGGGCAAAAATCTGCGCGGAATTATGCCAGGTTGGAAGTTTGCCCGAAGCCGTGCGCGCGATGGTGGCAAAACGTCGTCGCTCATCTGCATCGCCGATGACACGGCAAAGCGCCTGTGCCAATGCACATGGATCGTCGGGAGCAACGAGCAACCCAGCGCCGGGCGGTACCGTATCAGGTATGGCCCCGGCGCTGGTGCCGACAACCGGAAGGCCGTGTGCAATGGCTTCCGTATAGGCCATGCCATAGCCTTCGAACCGAGAGGCGAGGACGAATATATCAGCGGCACTGTACAACTCGGTAAGTCGTTGCGGCGAAACGGCGCCGAGCATCTTGATCCTATCGCTAAGGGCGCGGCTTGCGACATCGGCGTCGAGCCGTGCGGCGCATTTTGAATCGCGCGTGCGGTCGCCGGCAATCGTCAGTTGCCATGGCAAGCCGCCCAATGTCGCTAAAGCCGCTAGCAGTACGTCAAAGCCCTTGCGGGGAATAACAGCGCCCACAGACAGCAGACGAACGGTGCCATCCTTGCTGCCCTGTGCGAGCGGTGCTGGGTCGTTGCCCGGTACCGCTACTGCGATGTGCCGGACAGGCACGCCATAGTCCGCGACAAGCGTCCGCGCCGTCGAAGCGCTTGTCACCACCACTCGGCGTGCGGCGGCTAAGGCGGCGCGTTCGCTTAAGCGCAACCCTTCGGCTTGCTCTGCTGACAGCCCCGATTCCAACGCAAGCGGATGGTGCACGAGTGCGACTAACGGATGGCGCGCGGCAAGCTCCGACGCCGTTTCGGGCAGAACACCAAGCGCGAGCCCGTCGATGACGACGCTGCGCCCTTCGGGAATGCCCCGTAATCGCTCCAGCGCGCTTGCGCGCGTCTCTGTGCTCGGCCACGGAAAATCGTCGCCGAGATTGATGACGTCGATCTGCCATCCGAGCCGGTGGAGCTCTCCGATGATGCGACGATCATAGGTGTAGCCACCGGTCGGTATTGTGAGATCGCCGGGCACTGCAAAGGCAAAGCGCTTCACCACAAACTCGCCTCGTACCATGCGCGTGCGACGTGCGATTCCGAAAGTGTGACACGGATTGCCTTGAGCTCACGGCCGTTGCGGCCGAGTCGGCCCTCACGTGCAGCATCGGCAAGGCTATCGAAAATATGCTTGGTAAGAAATTCGGTTGTGGTGTTCTTGCCCCTGAGTTCGGTCACGTCGTCGAGATTGCGATAATTGAGCGGCGCCAGGGCCGTCTTGAGCGCTTCGTGCGCGCAGCCGATATCGATGACGATGCCGTTCGAATCGAGCGTCTCGGCGAAGAAGGTCGCATCGATGACGAAGGTCGCCCCATGCAGTGCCTGTGCCGGGCCGAACACGGCACCGCGGAACGAATGAGCGATCATGATGTGGTCGCGGACTTCGACGGCGAACAAGGGACCCCCTTAAAGGTAGGTGACGAGCTGGCAGAGTAGTCCGCGCTTGGCATCAAGAATATCGGGGAGCCGCCGCGGCAATTCCTTGAAGGGCACTGCCGGAGCCAGCAGGGTATCGAGCCGAGCGTCGCTGAGCAGGCCGAGCGCAGCGGAAAGGCGCCGATGATACGTCCACCGCGGCCGGTGTGACGGTGCGACCTTGCCGACTTGACTTGAGATCAGCCGCAGCCGGCGGCTGTGGAAGGCGCCGCCTAATGAAGCCGTCACAGTTTCATCGCCGTACCAACTAAGTTCAAGCACGGTCGCTTCCTCTCCTGCGAGTGCGATGGCGGTGGCAAGTCCGGCCGCGCTACCGCTGGCATGGATGACCAGATCGCAATTGGCCTTCGCTACGTCAGGCTTTGCAAAACCAACACCGAGCTGGCGTGCTAATTCCGCGCGCGCAGGGTTGATATCGACCAGCGTAACCTCGCTGCCGGGAAACCGTCCGCACAGAAATGCAACCATTGCGCCGACCGCACCGGCACCAACGATTGCAACTCGGTCCGCTGGCCCCGGCGCCGCATCCCACACCGCGTTGAGGGCGGTCTCCATATTGGCGGCCAGTACAGCGCGCGCCGGCGGCACGCTCTCGGGCAGCGCTACGACGGCGCTCGCTGGAATATTGAAAACGCTCTGATGCGGATATAGCGCGAACACCGTGTGGCCCACCAGCTCGGCGGGCCCGTCTTCGACGCGGCAAACCGTGGCGTAGCCGTATTTCACCGGAAACGGAAAGTTACCGTCCATGAATGGCGCGCGCATGCGCTCGTATTCGCTCGCCGGCACGCGCCCCGCCGCGACGAGCGCCTCGGTGCCGCGGCTGAGCGCGCCATAGAGCGCGCGGGCGCGCAGCTCGCCGGGCCGAGGCGAGGCAAGGGTTTCCTGGCGGATTTCGGCTTGGCCCGGCGCCGTATACCAGAGCGCGTGAGCAATCTCCTCGGTATGGCTGAGTGCCAATGTATCGATCCTGGAATGGACTATGGGGCAGCTTCGCGTGTTATATCATCAACTTGCTATCAGGGATTAATTGTAACAGCGTGCTAAAGCACTCGCCTCTTCAATCCGACCAGATTAACGCGGCACGGAAGACTATCACCGGCCGGCGTGTGCTTTTTGCCATCCTGTTCATGCTCTCGATGGCCGGTTCGCTTGCGCTTGCCGCGCTGGCGCTCTCTCCGGGCGGCTTTAGCGCGACTGACGTTGCGCTGCTTGTGCTGTTCGCGATTACGTTGCCGTGGATGGTGGCCGGGTTCTGGAATGGCGTGATTGGCTTCCTGATCATGCGTTTTTCGCCCGATCCGATCGCGGCGGTGATGCCCCTGGCCACGTACATCCGCGGGGACGAACCAGTATCTGCAACGACGGCGATTCTGCTCTGCATCCGCAACGAGCGGCCGGAGCGAATGATCCGCAACCTTGAGCCGATGTTGGCTGGCCTCTATGCATCCGGCTTCGGCGGCTACTTCCATCTCTTTGTACTGAGTGACACCAGCGACCTGCACATCGCAGCAGCGGAGGAAGCGCGTTTTGCTGTGCTGGCCGCGCGTTGGGGCGGCCGCATCGCGATCACCTACCGGCGGCGTGAGATTAATACCGGATACAAGGCCGGCAATATCCGTGATTTCTGCAAACGCTGGGGCAACGACTACGAACTCGCCGTGACGCTCGATGCCGATAGTTTCATGACCGCGGACGCAGTCTTGCGTCTCGTACGCCTCATGCAGGCCGACAGCAAGCTCGGCATTTTGCAAGGGCTCGTGGTCGGGTTGCCGTCCACCAGCGCCTTCGCGCGGGTCTTCCAGTTCGGCATGCGGCTTGGCATGCGTTCCTACACCATCGGGAGCGCGTGGTGGCAGGGTGATTGCGGTCCCTATTGGGGTCACAATGCGGTGTTGCGGCTTAAGCCGTTCGTTGCCCATTGTGCGCTTCCGGTCCTCTCGAAAG
>DASSLE010000193.1:0-3469 GCA_035689725.1 Pseudolabrys sp. | reverse complement strand
GCCGCGTTCCTGCGCCAGATCGGCTGGGACGTGGACGTCTATGAGCGTTCGAGCGTGGAACTGGTCGGCCGCGGCGCCGGAATCACGGGCCATCCGGAATTGATGGAAACACTCGAGGCGAGCGGCGCCGGCACCAAGGATCTTGGCGTCGAGGTGCCCAAGCGTATCGCCATCGACCGCGAAGGCCGCATCACCGACGAGCGTCCGTTAAGGCAAATCCTCACCTCATGGGATCGGTTGCAACGCCTGTTGCGCGCGACCATCGACGAGTCGCGCTATCACCTCGGCTGGAATTTCGAACGTGTCGACCAGGACGAGCGCGGGGTGCGCGTGCAGTTTTCCGGCGGCCGCGTCGAGCATGCCGACATTTTGATCGGCGGTGACGGCATCCGTTCGAGCGTACGCGCGCAAATGGCACCAGAGGTGCACCCGGTCTACGCTGGTTATTACATCTGGCGCGGCGCACCCAACGAAGCCGATCTCGAACCCGAGACTTTGAACAGCATCTATTCGCTGTTCACGTTCTACCTGCCCAAGCGTCAGCAGGTGATCACCTATCCGATTTCCGGTTTCGACAACGATCTGCGGCCGGGCCAGCGCCGATTCAATTTCATCTGGTATCGCGTCGCCGACGCCGATCAGCTTCGCGACATGTGCGTGGATGAAAACGGCGTCCAGCACGAGCATTCAGTGCCGCCGCCGCTGATCCGCAAGGATCTGATCGTGGAGATGCACAGGGACGCCTGCAATATTTTACCGCCGGCGCTGCTCGATAGCGTGATGAAAATCAAGCAGCCGTTCATCACGCCGATCTACGACTTCACCGCGCCTGCAATCGTGTTTGGCCGCGTCGCCATGGTCGGCGACGCCGCCGCAAATGCGCGGCCGCATATGGGATTCGGCATGGCCAAGGCAGGTACCGACGCGCAGGCGCTCGCGAAGCACCTGCGTGACCACGACGATATCGACACTGCGTTGAAGGCCTACAACACCGAGCGTCAGCCGATCGGTAACAATATCGTGCTGCACGGCCGCAAGCTTGGCACTCATCTCGGTGTCAATCTCAAGACCGAGGAAGACCGGCGAATGCACGATCTGCTCCAAAGCGACGGCGCGATGCTGGATTGGATCGCCGTGCCGCATTTCCTCGACGCCTACAAATGAACGATCTGCCGAAACCGGACTACGCGCGCAACATGCGCATCGTCGGCCACAGCGATCAGGGCGGGCGGCCCGACGGCGTCCAGGTGATGGTGCATCGCGGCTTTGCCTATGTCGGGCACATGTTCTCCAAGGGCATTTCCGTCATTGACGTGCGCGACGTCAAAAATCCGCGCGCAGTGAATTATGTCGCCGCGCCGCCGAATACCTGGAATATCCATCTGCAGGTGCACGATGATCTGTTGCTGGTGATCCACGCCAAGGACATGTTCGCGGCCGCTGAATTCGCCGACGAGCGCGTCTATTACAGCGGCGCCCTCGGCAAAACCGTCGGCACTGCCGAAGCTAAGCGAAAGCGCGATTGGAGCGCCGGGCTCGCTGTTTACGACGTTGCAAAACCGGAGACGCCGCGCCGCGTCGGTTTCATGCCCGTCGAAGGCGGCGGCATCCATCGCGTCTGGTACACCGGCGGGCGCTGGGCTTATGTGTCAGTGCTGCTCGACGGGTTCACCGACTACATTTTCATGACCGTGGACATGAGCGACCCCGCGCAACCGCACGAAGTGGGCCGCTGGTGGATCCCGGGCATGAGTTTGGCGGCAGGCGAAACGCCGTCATGGGCGCCCGCGCGCCGCTACGGATTGCATCACGCCATTATTTGTGGCGACACGGCCTACGCCGCCTGGCGCGATGCCGGCATGGTAGTTCTCGACATCACCGACCGCACCAAGCCGAAACAGATCGTACACAAGAACTGGTCGCCGCCATTCGGCGGCGGCACACATAATTGTCTGCCACTGCCCGACCGCGAACTCCTGGTGGTGCTGGATGAGGCCGTACTCGACCATCAGGAAGACGGACTGAAGCTGATCTGGGTGTTCGACAACCGCGTGCCGCAAAACCCGGTCAGCATTTCGACCTTCCCGACGCCTGCCGAATCTGACTACAAAAGCAAAGGCGGCCATTTCGGCCCGCACAATATCCACGAGAACAGGCCTGGCAGCTTCGTCAGCTCGCAATTGATCTTTGCGACCTATCAGAACGCCGGCATCCGCGTGTTCGACATATCCGACGCGTTCGCGCCGAAGGAAATCGGTGCGCTGGTGCCGCCGCAGCCGAAGACGCTCGCCGACGCGCGCCCGAACCGCGCGCGCGTAATCCAATCGGCTGACGTTTTCGTGGATGCGAAGGGGTTGATTTATGCAACCGACTATAATGCCGGACTTTATATTCTGGAATTTAGCGGCGCCTAGCGCTTACGCGCTCATCTTGGCGACTAGCACGTCCGACACCTCGAAATTGGCATAGACGTTCTGCACGTCGTCGCTGTCATCGAGCGACTCGATCAGCTTGAGAATCTTTTCGCCAGCCTCGTCGTCGAGTGCGATGGTATTCTGCGGTTTCCATAGCATTGATGACTGGCGCGGCTCGCCGAACTTGGCTTCGAGCGCCTTGGCGACGTCGTTCAATGTATCCGGGGTTGTAATGACCTGATGACCGTCGTCGTTCGAGATTACATCCTCGGCCCCGGCCTCGATCGCGGCATCCAGCATCTGATCGGCGCTCGCCGCCTTGGCATCGTATTCGACAACGCCAACATGATTGAACATGAACGACACCGCGCCGGTCTCCGCCAGATTGCCGCCATTCTTTGAAAAGATCGCACGCACTTCGCCCGCGGTGCGGTTCCGGTTGTCGGTGAGCGCCTCTACGATTACCGCCACACCACCTGGCCCATAACCCTCGTAACGGATTTCGTCATAGCTCTCGGACTCCGAACCTTGTGATTTCTTGACCGCGCGCTCGATATTGTCCTTCGGCATATTTTCGGCACGGGCCGCGAGGATCGCCGCCCGCAGACGTGGATTGAACGCCGGGTCCGGCAGTCCGAGCTTGGCCGAAACCGTGATTTCACGGGCGAGCTTGCCGAACAGCTTGGAGCGCGCCTTATCTTGGCGCCCCTTGCGGTGCATGATGTTCTTGAATTGGGAATGACCGGCCATAAGAAAAACGTGTGATCTGTGTTGATGCCGGCGGCTATATAGGCCGCCCCAACAGAAAAATAAATATCGATGAGAGCGGCCCCGCGGCTTTGTTAGACCGCCAACTTCACCTAACGAATCACCGTCGCGTTTCGCGGTCAATCCGCGCAGCTTGAAAATTTTCAGTTCCAGAACTTCGGCTGCGTCTCTTGCAGGATGCCCCCGAGTCGCACAGGCCCGACCTTGCGCGCGAGGCCGGTGGCGTCGTCAGTCTCAATCGCAAGGCCACACAGCGTTGCAGGGCCAGTTGACGCCTCGAATTTCGC
>DASSLE010000192.1:0-4904 GCA_035689725.1 Pseudolabrys sp. | reverse complement strand
TTTCGATGGCTGGCACGGTGCCGGCTGGTATCGCTGCGGCTTTGCCCACCGGCGCAACCTCGGCTGGGGCGGCGAATATGGCTGGCAGGGCTGGAGCTACGGACCCGCGGAGAAGCGCTACGGGCATGGCGGCACGACCGTTCGGGAAGGCACGACGGTCCGGGAGGGCACGACGGTCCGCAGTAAATCGACGGTTCGTGAAAAGACCGAAGGCCCAAGCAAAAACGTCGGTGGCACCACCACCATTCGCCGCAGCACAACTGGAGCGGGATTCGCAGGGGGGCAATCAAAGGCGGCGCTGCGCCCACAGGCGGCGGCAAGGTGCAGGGTGGTGCACAAGGCGGCAAGGGCGGCGGTGGCGAGAAGCAGTAACGCCTGCTCCATTCGCTTCGCTCGACAAAAGAGAGAGGCCGCTTGGCGGCCTCTCTTAATCTAACGCTCAGGTGCATCACCGGATGGTGCTCGGATTGCTTGGTGAGTTCGGTGCCAGCGGTCCGACGTGTGATGCCGGTGGCGGAGCAGAGCCAAGCAGCACTCCAATCACCGACAGGATCGCGATCAGAACTATCAGACCCTGACAGACCCGCTTCATGTTCGCGGGCATTGTCAACATTTCGACGACGTAGAATAGGATATCGCCGCTAGCGCCAACTCCGCAGCATAGATGATCACAAGGATTATGTTCATCAGTGCCTCCGAAAAGAGCCGAAAAAGCGGACGATCACTCCTTAGAGTATTGGAACGGGGGCAGCATCTTTAGGCCGTCCTTTGTCCCGCCCGGGAGCACAATCTTGTTGTCGGCGAATTTGAGACTGTCGTAACGGATAACCACCATGCGGCTGCCCATGCCCAAGAAACCGCCGACCGACAGAACGGCGTATGGTTCCTTGCCGTCGCGTGTCACAAGAAGGTCGTCAATCTTGCCGATCTTTTGGTTTGCGTCGTTGACGACGCTGCTACCGATGACCTTCGACGCTCGATAGCCGGCCGCCACCTTCTGCACATCGACTTTGGTGATCTCTACAGTCTGTGGGACGCCTTGTGCGTTTGCGGTGAGAAAGCTCAAGCCAATTATCGCGGCACTGGCGAGCAACATTGCTTTCTTCATGATAATTCTCCATGCAGCCGTTCGATTAGGCTGCCTAACTGCATCGAAATAGCGAGCGAAAGCGGCCGTTGCTACTTTCAGGCAACGTTCGTTCCGAACGGAGCAAGCGGGTTCAGGTCTGTCGCCGGATGACAGCTGACCAGGTTGACGGTCCAGACGCCGACGACGACGAACGATACGATCACGGAGATGATGGTGGTGCGGATCATGACGTAACTCCTTTTATCGTGTGCCGGGCGTTGCCCGGTGAGGAAGCGCCGCTGCGATACCCGTGATCGCTCCAAATAGCTTTTTCCTTTACGTCCACCGCGCCAGCCACAAGAAAGCGCCACTGACCGCGACAAGCAGAAGCACTCCCAGAACAACGCTGCCGAGTATTAAATCTGTGCGTTCCTGCACTCGCGACACCTTAACCATTAGAAGTACAACGGGCCGAGGCGAAGAAGGTTCAGAATTAAGGCGATGAAGCCATTACGCGCCTAAAGATGACCACCGGCCAGCACGCTTTGTGGGCTGCGCGGACTAGCAAATCCAAATTTCCTGCTGGTGATCGAAGCAATCGCAGCTGTGTGAAAGGGTTTGCGGCGTGCTGCCGAATGTCCGTTTTGGGGGTAAAGCAAACATCGCGCGTAGTTGTCGCCATGTTCGTTGGCCTTTGTAGACCTTTGTAGATATGGGAACAAACTCCCGCCGCAATCGTTGTCACTCCAAGGCCCAAACTGGAGTGCACGTCATGCGTAAATTGAGCGCCGTTGCTTTCATTATTATCATGATCACGGCGCCCTTGCCGGCAATCGCCTACACTCAAGAGGACGCAGATGCATGTACGCCTGATGCGATGCGGCTTTGCCAGAACGCTATCCCGGATGCGAGTCGCGTAGCCCAATGCCTTGTCCAAAACAAACAGCAACTCAGCCCCGCCTGCACCAGCGTGTTCAATCGACCACGTGGCGCGAGTGTCGACCGCGAACGGTCGGTAAAGACTCAAAGGACTAATTATTGATCGAGTTAATTTGGATTCGGTAGGAGTGGCACAAAGCGGACATACTGACCGCCTTACAAATGTCTTTGCTAATTTGATCTAAATCATTTCGTTTAACTAGCTACCCGCGCTTCAATAATATTATGGCTGAAAAACATTCCAGGCCAACGTTCAAACCAAAGCCGTCCCTAGATGGAAGCGGCTGGCATGTGGATGCCGAATGGCCAGATGGTGTCACTCAGCATGTTGACGATTTTGGGTCTGGTTCTGAGGCGCGGGAGTGGATTGCCAAGAAGTCGGAAGCGTGGCTCGCTCACAAACAAAAACAGAATTTTGCGGTCGATTAACTTGTCAGCCCCGGAGGTCGCCACTTGTCCCAAGATATTGATATCTACGACTGCAGCATCGATTTGTTCTGTGGACGCGAGAAGCTATTAGAGCAACAGCGGACAACGGTGGATTTTGGCCTGCGGACGTTTGTCCGCTTATGACCCATAGCCGACATAGCCCGGTTTTCCCAAGCCGCCGTCTAGCTATGGTCAATTTTGAACAGATTCGGGCGAACGATTTAACGGTTGGCCGGAGTTACGGGTGCCGTATCGGAGCCGGTCTTTGAAGCTGCCGGAGCAGGAACAGGCGTGGTTGTTTGGGGGTCCAGGTCCGGCTTGTTCCCGGTACTTATGAAGACGGCGGCCCCAATGACGATAGCGAGCACAACGGCGCCACCGATAATCCAATGTGTGTAGGTGGTGTCGTCCCTTATGTTGCTGCGCCGATTTGTGTTCGGGTCGCTCGGATAGGTCATGGTAAATGCCCGGAACCTCGTCCAAGACTTTATTCGCCATTTTGCTAAGTAGACGTTCTCAGGCAAGGGGCCTTGCCCGAGAGCGTCTGCGCACGGTGAAAAAGTTACTACGCTACGCGGCCCCAATCAAAGGCCTTTTTCACCGCTCGTACAAAGAGAAACTGTAATTCCAGTTTGCAGCATTGATTCAGATCAAAACGCATTTCCCTGCCGCATGCGTGAATTCTCGGGGCGTGCGTGTGTTAAAAGAAGGAAAAGTGGCGCACTCAGCACGGGCGCATCGCAATCGGCTCGAGTGACCCGAGCCGTATTGCGGGTGATCGCTCGGCATCGAGACCAATGTCGGAGATGTAATTTTCATTCAGGTACAGCAAACGGAGATAGGGCCATGTCGCTGGGGCTTATTCTTGTAATCATCCTCATCATTTTCCTGCTCGGCGGCTTCAGCGGCCGCTTCGGCGGCTACGGCTACGGTTACGGTCACGGTGGCGTCGGGCTCATCGGCACGATTCTGATCATCGTCGTCATTCTGATGTTGCTTGGGCGGCTCTGATCCATTAGGCGAGATATCGAATGGGTCGTCTTCGCCTGCATCCGGAGCGCCACCTCGTCGACCGCATCGGGTGGTTGCGAGCCGCGGTGCTCGGAGCCAACGACGGCATCGTTTCGACCGCGAGTTTGATTGTTGGCGTCGCCGCGGCGGCCGCGACGCAGAATGCAGTCCTAATCGCAGGGGTTGCAGGACTGGTGGCTGGCGCCATGTCGATGGCCGCCGGCGAATATGTATCCGTCAGCTCGCAATCTGACACCGAACGGGCTGATCTCGCGCGCGAACGCAAGGAGCTGAGCGAGAACGTCGAGTTCGAACAGGAGGAGCTTGCTCAAATCTACGTCAAGCGAGGTCTCGAACCGACGCTTGCGCGGCAGGTTGCTCAGCAGCTGATGGCAAAAGATGCCTTAACCGCTCATGCACGCGATGAGCTAGGCATTTCGGAAATCACCACTGCGCGTCCTGTCCAAGCCGCACTGACCTCGGCCGCAACGTTTTCAGTCGGCGCGGCCATGCCCTTGCTCATGGTCGTCGTGGCGCCTGCCGGTGTGCTTGTCCCGATCGTGTCGGCTGCGTCTTTGGGCTTTCTTGCTCTTCTGGGTGCAATCGGGGCAAAAGCAGGCGGTGCAAACGTTCTCCGCGCCACGGCCCGAGTGACATTCTGGGGCGCGTTTGCGATGGCTCTCACCGCCGGCATAGGGAAGATTTTCGGAACAGTTATCTGATGATAGGGCCGGTGGCCTGCCAACGGCGCGACCACCTCCCACCCCGGGCAAGGGCCAGGCTATTGATGCCTCAATCGGCATCTTCTCCCGCGATCTTGCCGGTTGTCGGGTTTACCAAATACACCTGCCGCCGAATGTTTCCATTGCCACTTCCCATGAGCGCAACTGAGACGGCCCAGAAAAAAGCCCCGCAATGTGGGCGGGGCTAAATACTCATACGCATACATGACACTAGGCAGACACCAACCAACGGCGGTCGGCCGGAGTCTTTGGGCGCTCTAGGGTGAGGAGAAGCACCCAGTGTTGGTGAGGCTGAGCCGATCTGGCATCCGAGTCTGTTCAAAATTGACCATAAGTCAGTGCAAAATTGGCGGATTCGGTACTTACGCCGTCCGCGATCAATGAATATGTAAAGTTGGCCGGCCGCCGGGGCGTCGTCCCTTTGGCTGCATTTCAATATGCCCCCCGAAGTCGCAGCTAACTCGCCTCAGGCGGCCGGTACCGCCTTGCGAACTTGTCGGGGCCGTTTAGATGGGAAGACCTCGGGAAAGATACCGCGATGGGCGACGACATTGAAATTGAATTTCGAGGCGGCAATCCGAAAAAGCGGCATTCGGGTACCATGAGGATTGAGGACGGCTTGCTCACGGTTACTGCGCCGGATGGCCATACTAAATCGGCGCAGCTCGGCGGCAACTCGCCAGAAGGTATCGCGCGCCTTCTGCTCCTCCAAT
>DASSLE010000191.1:0-10283 GCA_035689725.1 Pseudolabrys sp. | reverse complement strand
CGCGCCAAGGCAAATCCCGAGATACGGTTTTTTATCGCGCAGCGGCACGCCGATCCAGTCGATCTCTCGCCGCACGAACTCTTCATTGTCGTTGGCGCTTTGTGGGCCGCCAAAAATAGCCGCGCCAGCGTGCTCATCCATTGTGTCCGGCAGACGATCACCGAAACGCGGACGACGAATATCGAGCGGATAGCCAAGCTTCGCCAAAGTCTGACCAACGCGGCCGGGCGATGAGTGCTCCTGATGCAGAATGAGAAGAACTGGCTTCAGCATGGCTATTCGACGCGTTCTCGCGCGCTGGTGACTACTAATGGCTTTGCCAGCGTTTGCAATATGAGCGGCTGGGATACGGCTATGTTTGCTGCGCGGACCTGCGCCGGCTTTGCCGGGAATCCACAACTCTCAGGACCAGGCGGCGCGGGATTATGCGGATCAATATGGAGATCAGTTTGTTGATGAAGCCCGGAACCACCGTCCGGTGCCCCTCCATGAGGCCGCGATACCCCGCCGCCGCCACATAATCTGCCGATTGGGTCAGGATACTCGGCCCCAAACGTCCGCCACTGATACCGGCACGCTCGGCGAATTCGATCGGCACCGGGCCCGGACACAGCACTGCGACTCGTACACCGAGGGGTTTGAGCTCGCTGTGCAACGCTTCCGTTAATGACAGTACGTACGCCTTGGTGGCGTAGTAGACCGCCATGCCCGGACCGGGCAGAAAGCCGGCCATTGAACCGACGTTGAGCAGACCGCCGCGATGGCGAACGAGGCTGTCCACAAAGGCACACGACAATTCGGTCAAAGCGCGCACGTTGAGGTCGATCATTTCCAGCTGTTCATCGCGATCGCGCGCGCTTGCCAGCCCCACCAGACCAAAGCCCGCGTTGTTGACGAAAAATTGCGGCTCGGCGCCCTGCGCCGCCAACGCCTCACCAATCAGCCGCGCCGCCCCGGCCTTCAACAGATCGGCTGCAATGACCATTGGCCGGCGCGCGCCGGTCGCCGCTATTTCGCCGGCCAGCGCATGCAATCTGTTTTCTCGCCGGGCGATGAGAGCCAATTCATGACCGTGTTGCGCGAATACGCGCGCCAGCGCGACGCCGATCCCCGCCGAGGCTCCGGTGATTACGGTGACTGGCCGCAGGCTGCTCATTCGTGCTGTTTGTCCTCAATGAAATCAGCCGCCCGGTATTCGGGCGGCTGATCATACCTTAAGACTTGCCTGATTAGGCGACCTTGGGATCGAGCCCTTCCAGCGAGCGCTTCGCCGGCTCAACGCCCCAGAAATAGACTGCGAGGATCTGCACCACGACCAATCCGATCATGAGCCAGATCACCCCGGGCAACTGATAGTTCACCATTAAATAGCCGACAACAAACGGCGAGACGACGGTGGCTCCACGACCGAGCGTATTGCAGATCCCATTCGCGCGCAGTCGAATTTCGGTTGGGAAAAGCTCGGGCGTATAGACGCCGAACAGAATTGCGGTCTGGATGTAAATGGCGATGATCAGTATCGCGCCGACGCTTAGCACGATGATCGGATCGGATGCGGCGCTGAAATGAGCATAGACCCAACCCGCGGCGATGGTGAGAAAGGACGCGCCGATGATGCTCCAACGCCGTCCGATATAATCGGACAGGACAGCGCCGAAAGCGCAACCGACTAATGATGCGCAGGCAAGCACCACCGTGTAGCCGAGCGAATTGGTGATGGTAAGTCCCTGCCGCAGAAAAAATTGCGGCAGGAAAATCACGAAGCCGAAGATCAGCGTATTGATCGTGATCAGCACCCAGCTCCCCACCAGCAATCGTTGCAGTATTGGCGGCTTGAACATCGAGGCGGCGGTGAGCTGCGGCGTGCGCACCGTTGTAGCAGGCGCTGGAAGCGCGCCGGCACTCGCGGCTTCCTTCTCGATTATTTGCAGCAAGGCTTCCGCCTCGGCTGTGCGGCCTTGAGCTTCCAGCCAGCGTGGAGATTCCGGCAAATTCTTGCGCAGATACCAGACGATCAGGGAGCCGATGCCGGCAATGATGAACATTGGGCGCCAACCCCAGGTCGGGATGATCAGGTAGCCGAGGATCGCGGTAACCGGAAAACCAGTGACCACAAGAAACGCCATAAACGCCAGCCAGCGCCCGCGTGTCTTTGGTGGCACGAATTCAGTCAGCGTCGAATAGCCGACAACGATTTCGGCCCCGAGACCGAGACCCTGCACAAAGCGGCAGATGATCAGCTGGGTCATGTCCTGCGCGAAAGCGGCCGCGAACGAGGCGAGACCGAACACCAGAAGGTTGACTTGATAGGTGAAGCGACGGCCGTATTTGTCACCGACGAAGCCGGTAATAAAAGAACCGATCGTCATGCCGACAAAGGTCAAGGAGAGAAATTGCAGATTCTGCGGGAGCGTCGAGAACTTAGTTTGAATTGTCGATGCCAGCACGCTGCCGGCCACATAGAGATCATAGCCGTCGAAGAACATCCCGGCCCCGATCAGCCAGAAAATGCGATAATGGAACAATGAGATCGGGAGCCGGTCGAGACGCGCGCCGGCGTTCACTGCGGTAGCCATTGGTTCCTCCCCCCTGGGGACCGAGTATCGTGACCGGTCTGCGCCGGTTCCCGCCGATGGTAATCGAGACAACGCACGGGCGCTATGGTCCTGTACGCCTGCCGCGAAATTATCGCGGCGCCTGCCTATAACAACCAATTTCGATATTTAGTCCACGGGGGCCGGCCGTAGTGCCGGCAAATTTGCTATCGGCGATGGCCTACTGGATGGCCTTACCTTTGCGATAGCTCTCCTCCAGAAGACGGAGGTTGTTCTGTACGTATTTGTTGGTGGGATCCTTGCGCCGGGCGGCTGCAAGGGCTGCGTGCGCGCGCTTGTAGTCACCACGCAGCATGTACGAGTAGCCCTGATTGTTGAGAATCTCGACCGTGGGCCCGAGGATGCAGACAGCCTGAGCATAGGCTCGGTCGGCAAGATCAAATCGGCGCAAGCGGTCATAGGAGGCTGCAAGGCCGAGCCAGGCCTCAGCATCGCGCGGATGCATTTCCACGGCGCGGCGGAAATGTTTCTCGGCGAGGCCGTAGTCGTTATGACGGAAGTACTTCTTGCCGAGACTCAACTCATCATTCGGATCGCTGCCGAGCAGTTTCCCCAGGATCGACAACGCGTGATCAGTGAGCGGATTGACGTCGGCCACTTCCGGATCACCGACAGTAACGTCAACGAAGCTGGTATCGGTGCGCACGTCCTCTGACTTGCCGATTGGCACGGTCACCATGACGGTGCGATTGTTGCCGCTGATCTGGTTCGATCGCGACTGCGCGTACGCAACGCCGATCATGCCAAGAATCGCCGCTGCCAAGGCGATGGCTAGCGCGATCGCAAGATCGCGCAGCCAGCTGCTACGCTTCGTGGTCCTGTCCGCAGACCGCCAGCTAAGGCCGACGCCAATATCATTGTGTTTATTCACGACACGCTCCCCACCCCTTATTGATCCCAAGCCCGGGAATACCAGGCGACTTGCCTCCGCTCCGTCGCGGCCGAGGCCCCATTACTTCCCTCAACCGGAACGGTGTATTCCTGTTTTGCCGACGCACGCGTCACCACGACTGTTGTGGTGGCGGCCTTGTCGGTGCTAACCGGTTCGTTGGTCCCTAAATCGCTAAGTGTGACTTTGCGCGTTCGTACTTCGGCGGTTTCGCCGGCCTTGCGCAGCAGCAGCGAGAGGCTACCGACTGACGATGCAAGCCACAATTTCGGTGCGTCGACGGTGTCAACTTCCAGCGTTATCGATTTCGTAACCGTCGCCTTGACGTCGCGCTCGTCTGCAGTCTGGTCGACCGCGAGCACGCGCGTATTCTGCAGCACAACTTGAGTCGTGGCCGAACCTTTTTCGATCTGGCGCGTGAGAACGACGTCAACGTGATCGCCCCGCAGTACGAACCCGCCGACGCCTTCCACATCGTTGACGCGAATAGTCACGGCCTTCATGCCTGGCTTGAACAGTGCTGACAGCGTCGCGCGCTGACCGGGCCCAGTGATCTTGAGCGCGAGCACCGGCTCTTTAGCTTCGATCGCGGCCAGCACGATGCGGCGGCCACCCGACACGACGTCTTGAATCTTGGCGAAGGCGCCGGCCGGCAGTCCGTTAGACGGCCAAGGCACTTCCTGGAGCATCGAGGCATTGAGCTCGGTGCCAAAGCGCAACGGTTGTTTTGCGACGACGACGGTTTGCGATGCCACCTGTGTCTTGTTCGTGTCTAGATTCTTCGCCCGCATGGTCGCCTGGTCGTTGAGCCAGACCTGGGCGATGAACACGGCGAGCAAGCCGAAGACGACGACAAACCCGATCATGACGAAGGTACTGGCACGCACGACGACAAGCCCCGTTTGACGCGACCGAACTCTTCCTCGGTCTGTTCATGCGAACACTAGAGGTGATGCAGTATTGAATTACTAAAATCATTGTCGCAATTGCGCTTATGCTGAAGAGCGCATGAATTCGTAGCGTTTACGACGGGTATCTGAAATGAGATAAACTTTAGGGTAACCTTGCGCGAAATTAATAATACTGGGTCGCATGCTGGCGTCGCAGGTAAGGATCGATTCAGCCTGATGATGACGCGGCATTCAAAAAGTATCACAAATACGGGGCTATTGCCCACACGCACGATGCGGAAGCGAGCGAGTTGGGATTCGTCAACACTAAGGCACGGTTACCGGAAACAGCGGTTGGCGTTGCTCGTGCGGCAGTGTTGCGGCAACATGTCCGACCTGTCATCAGACGAAAGAGGCCGCATCCGGAGTGATGCGGCGTCACAAATTTTTCTGGGAGAAAATCGCCAATGTCGAAACCCCGCATTAGCTATGTCGATCCTTCGACGATTAACGACCCTGCCATGCTCGCCGAATTCGAGCGTTGTGCGCGGGAAGGAACGCCACGGCCGGAAAGTCAGGCCATTCGCGCGCACGTGCCGGCAACTTTCTGGTCATTCGCCAACACCTGGCGCGACGTATTCAAGAACGGGGTCGCCGACCACAAGATCAAAGAGCTCTGCCGCATCTATGTCTCACGTTCGGTGCTATGCGAGTTCTGCGGCAACCAGCGTTCGATCAAGGCGGCGAAATCCGGTCTCAAGGAAGACGATTATTCCGACCTGATCAATTTCGAGAGCTCGACGCGATACAACGAACGGCAAAAGGCGGCGTTGGCTTACGCCGAAGCAATAACCTGGGACCTGCCTGCTACGGACGAATTGTGGGACCGGCTCCACAAGCACTTCAGTGAGCCGGAACTGGTCGAGATCGGCTATTTCGTCGCCATCACCATGGGTCAGCAGCGCTGGCTGCGCACACTGAACATCGAGCATCACCAGATTCTCGCCGGTACTGATGCATCGATGGCGCCGGGCTTCGAGTCATTGGACGCCCTTCAGCGTTCGAAACAGGCCGAAGATTATTGGGCCAAGATCAACACCAAACCCGCAAAACAGGCTGCAGAGTGACAAGTCAAACGACAATGAAATCAGCTATCCGTCCGGCCCCTGCATCGCAGGGCGCCAAAGCTGAACCACGCATTCGCGTACGGGGACTAGGCAAGCATTACGGCTCGCTTGAAGTATTCCGGAATATCGACTTCGAGGTCGGCGAGCGTGAAATTGTTGCAATTGTCGGTCCATCCGGCTGCGGCAAGACCACGCTGTTGCGCTGTATCGACGGCCTGTTGCCACATGATGCCGGTGAGATCTGGGTTGGCACCGAACGCGTTACCGAGCCAATCGCGGGTGTCGCGATGGTGTTCCAGCACTTTGGGCTATTTCCATGGAAAACGGTATTCGAGAACGTGGCTTACGGTTTGCGCATGGCCGGCGCGCCGAAGGCGAACATTGCGCACAAAGTTCCGGAATTCATCAGGCTGGTGGGTCTCACCGGCTTTGAAAACGCATTTCCTTATCAAATGTCCGGCGGCATGCAGCAACGGTGCGGTCTTGCTCGCGCACTCGCCGTCGAGCCTAATGTCTTGCTGATGGATGAGCCGTTTGCAGCGGTCGACGCGCAGACACGCGAGATTCTGCAATTCGAATTGTTACGCATCTGGGAGCAACGACCCACCGCCATGATCTTCGTTACTCACTCGATCGAGGAAGCGGTCCTTCTCGGACATCGCGTGATCGTGCTCAAGGGCCGGCCCTCAAGCATTCATGAGACAATCACCATCGATCTCCCAAATCCGCGCACCCGTGAGACGCTGCGTGAGCCGCGTTTTGCCGAATTGCGAGAGCGGGTGTGGGGTACGCTGATGCGGGAAGCCCGCGAGGCCGAATTCCAACTCGAACGCTAAATAAGAAAATGAAGCTTAAAGGGAGGATTCCATGTGTAGAACTATCGCATTGGTGGCGGGCAGTGTACTGCTGGCAGCATCACTGACGGGCATTGCGCCGGCAGCAGCGCAAGGCAAGAAGGTCGTCGTGGCGATTCCGGGAATTCCACCGATCTATTCGGTGACGATCGCCTATGTCGCGGAGAAGCAGGGCTTCTTCAAGAAGCACGGCGCCGACGTCGAAATCAAACCGTTCGATAACGGCACTGCCGCCGCGCGCGCGGTGGTCGCCGGTGATATCGACATGGCATGGTCGCCGACGCCGCCGGTGATCAACCAGGTGTCAAATGCCGACGTTCCGATTGTCGCGGTTTACGGTATGCCTAATCCTGATTGGGTGATCGGCACGACCGAGGCCGGCAAGACGTGCAAGGATCTGATCGGTCAGGATGTCGGCGTCGACTCGATCAACGGCGCGCGCTCAGTGGCGCTGCGCTCCATGCTCACCGGTTGCCCCGGCGTGAAGATCGAGGACATCAAGCAGATTGCGCTCGGCTCGACCCCCGGCCCGGCCCTGCTCGCCGGCCGTCTGCAATTTGCCGTGCTGCATCTTGACGACCTCGCGGAGATCGAACACCAGGGCAAAAAGCTCAATATCCTGCTGGCGATGAAGAATACCAACCCGACCAGCCACTATCTGATTATGGTCGCGCGTAAGGACAACCTGGCAAAGAACCGTGACGCCATCGTGCGCACGGTCGCTGGCATGATCGAAGCTGCGCGTTTCATGCAAGATTCGAAGAATGCCGACGCGGTCGCCGAGGCGGCCGCTGTAACGGGGCACAACAAGGAGGTCAACAAGGCTGCGCTCAAGGCATTCCTTGACATCGATTTCTGGGCCGCGAAGGACGACGGAATGCCGCGCAACAAGATCGAGGCTGTTGCCGCATTGATGAAGAAGATCGGCTCGATCAAGCCCGACAAGGAACCGGTGACTTATGATGCACTGGTTGATGGCAGCGTCTGGAAAGACGCCAACGCGATGGTGAAGTAAGACGTAACAACGAACTGCCGTCCCCGATAGCGGGCCCCGGTATCCCGGACGTCCGCTATCGCTGCGGACGATGACACCGGAGTAAACAGCGCACGTGCAAACAACTATCCGCCGCTACGCGCCGTTCTGGCTCAGCATCTTTGCCGGGCTCGCGCTCTGGGAGATCGCCGGGCGGTCCACCAGCGCGGCCTTCATGGTCCCGTTTTCGGATACAGTGGTGCGGCTCTGGCAGCTGATTACGCGCGGTGAATTTATTGCGCAATTCCTCGATTCCACACAGCTGTTCCTCTCCGGCTTCGTGTTGGCGCTCATCGTCGGCGGACCGCTCGGCCTGCTGTTGGCGCGCGTGCGTGTGCTGCGGATCGGCATCGAGCCCTACCTCATGATTCTGTATGCCACGCCGATGGTGGCGCTGATTCCTTTCATCCTGTCGTTAATGGGCTTTGGCTTTGGGCCGAAGGTGCTAGTGGTCTTTCTATTCTCCGTGTTTCCGGTGCTTTACAACACGGTAGAAGGCGCGCGTAGCATCAAGCCCGAGCTGATCGAGGTTGCGAAATCCTACCGCTCCAGCGAATGGTCGCTGTGGCGCGAGGTGATGCTACCTTACACCCTGCCTTACATGATGACCGGCGTCCGCCAGGCGATCGGGCGCGCATTGGTCGGCATGATCGCGGCGGAGTTCTTCCTGTCCTCGACCGGCGTCGGCCAACTCATTATGGGCGCCTCGCAGGATTTCGATACTGCGGGCGTGTTCGCTTCCATTCTGGTGATCGGCTTGATCGGCGTCGGATTGACGCGACTCGGCTTGATGATCGAGCAGCATTTCGCGCGCTGGAGACAGTAGGTGATGACCGAGACGACCATCGGTGAAACATCCGCTGCGATCTCCGGGGCGTCGGCATCGTCACGTCCTGTCGCGTCGCTGTCGGGGAATTTCCTGCCGCGGTTCGTCACGGGGCTGGTGATCATCTTGGGGTGGGAGTTCGTAGTTCGCGCTCTCGCTCCTGCTTACGTGGCAAAGCCGACGACCGTCGTGCTCGCTATTCCACACGTAATAACCGACCCTGCATTCCTGCAGGCGCTCGGCGCTACGCTTGCGGCGGTTGCCGAAGGGTTGGCGATTACGATCGTCGTCGGCACCGCCATTGGGCTGCTGATGGGACGCAGCAACACCATCGATCGGATGATCCGCGTCTACATCAATGGCTTTAACGCCATGCCGATGATCATCGTGTTGCCGCTGTTCTCGTTGTGGTTCGGCTATTCGGATGCGGCACGCATTGCCACCATTATATTCGCTGCAATATTCGCGATCACGATGAACGTCGCCGACGGTGCACGCTCAGTGCCGCGCGAATACCTAGAAGTCGCGCGCTCGTTCCGCTCCGGCCGTCTGCGAATGTTAACCGAAATCGTCTTGCCGGCGTCGATGCCTTATCTTCTTGCCGGCTTCCGGCTGGCCGCCGGCCGCGCATTGATTGGCGCAGTGGTGGCCGAGTTTTTTCTCTCGGTCGGCGGGCTCGGTTATTACATCCTCTACAACTCGCGCTCTTATCATCATAACGAAGCCTTCGTCGGCGTGCTGCTGCTCGCGGCATTCGGAGTCGGTTTCGAATTGCTCGTGGTTTGGGCGACGAGGCGTTTCATGCCGTGGTATCGCCGCGACGAAAAGGCGAGCTAGCACGCGCTCCTGCGATCTATCATAAGGAAATCTCGTATGTCGTCCGACCCTCTGCTCAAGGCCGCGATCACGCATTGGGGCCCGCGCTTCGTTGCCAACGGCGTGGTGCTGACCGACTTCGAGGAGGTCACCGGCTCGATCTCTTCATATAATGAGTGGTGCAGCGCTTGGTCCGCGCGCGCGGCGCACCACGAGCAGCTCGGGCGGGAGGCCCTCGCAAAGAAGCATTTCCTCACAGCTGGCGAATGCCTGCAGCGTGCCGGTGTCTACTATCATTTCGCGTCGTTCCTGTTCGTGCATGACCAGGCGCAGATGGAAGCCGCGCACAAGAAGCAGATCGCGTGTCGGCAGGCCGCGTTGCCGCATCTCAGGCCGCCCGGCGAGCGCGTCGAGATTCCGTATCAGGGCAAGACGCTGGCGGGCATTCTGCGCAAGCCGGGGGGCATCGAGCGGCCGCCGATTGTGGTGATGGCAGTCGGGCTCGATTCGACCAAAGAGGAAGGCGACGCCTACGAAGCACCGTTCCTTGCGCGTGGGATGGCAACGCTGATCTTCGAAGGCCCGGGCCAGGGCGAGGCACAATATGATTTTGCCATTCGCGGTGACTACGAAGTACCAGTGAAGGCCGTGATTGATTTCGTAGAAAAGCGCTCCGATCTCGATGCCAAGCGCATCGGCATGTGGGGCGTGAGCCTGGGCGGCTATTACGCGCCGCGCGCCGCAGCCCTCGACAAGCGCATCAAGGCCTGCATTGCGCTCGGCGGACCGTTCAATTGGGGCGCGGCCTGGGATAGCCTACCGGAATTGACACGCGAAGCTTTCCGCGTACGCAGCCACTGCAAGACACAGGACGAAGCGCGCAAGAACGCCAACACGCTTTCGCTTGAAGGTGTGGCTCAAAACATCACTTGCCCGCTTTTCATCGTGAATGGCCGGCTTGACCGCATCGTGCCCGCCAAGGATGCCGAGCGCCTGGCGCGCGAGGCAAAAGGACCGGTCGAGCTGATGATGATCGAGGACGGCAATCACATCGCCACCAACCGCGCCTACCGCTGGCGCTCGCAAAGCGCGGACTGGATGAAGGAGCAATTGGGGTAGTCACCCAATCTGCTCATCCCCGCGCAAGCAGGAATCCAGGAAATAACATTCTAACCTGGACCCCCGCATTCGCGGGGGTGAGCGGAAGATTCGGCTTCAGAGCTGCGCGAATCT
>DASSLE010000190.1:0-9151 GCA_035689725.1 Pseudolabrys sp. | reverse complement strand
TGGTCTTCTGTTTTACGGACCTGGGCAGAGATCCAAAGCAGTGCAGAAATAAAGCGTGTAGTTTCCCGCTTTTTCGGTCGCCGTGCCCGCCGAACTTTCAAGTGCCTCGTCGGAGACTTCGTACGCGAGCATCCGTTCTTCGGTCTGGTCGAGTCCAAAGGTTGTGTCGCTCATAGCAGTGCTCCCTTCCAGCGCCCAATCAAAGACCATTCAATTTTTATTATCGTCAAAATTGAGAACACTGCATAGGCCTGGGCAGCGTCACAGCCGTGGTCGGCGAAATGTCCGTTACTGACCGTCTTGCAGACTATCTAGATTACTCAACTTTCGAGCTCCCTGGCCATGAATTGCCTATAAGGCAAGCGCATCCAACATCTTCGTCAACTATTGGTGACGGTCTGCGTGTTCGTTTCCGCGCGGTATTTTCGTATGTACGCGTGATTTTCTGCTGCGAGCGGTCGCGACATACAATACAATAATGAGACAGCCTCCGGCGCAGAAGCCGGGAGGCCCACTGGCTTGTCATAAAAACAAACCTGTCTAGCCCGGTGCCTTGCCACTAATCCCGCGATCAACCTCGAGGGGGACTGATGGTGTATCGGATCTTGTCGCTGGATGGAGGCGGGACCTGGTCGCTCATCCAGGTCAAGGCGCTGATTGCGCTTTACAGCAAGGACACAAGCGGCCACGCGGTGCTGCGTGACTTTGACCTTGTGGCAGCAGATTCCGTTCGGCAGACGCCCATACCCAGAAGAAACGAAAAGGCTAAGCTGAACTTGCGCGCGTCAAGACAGGAGCGGCGGCAATGACTGACGAATCTAAAAAGCGCACCGAGGCGATGCAGCGGGCGGCTGAATGTCGGGATAGAGCGGCCCAGTATGACGCTCTTGCCGATGAAGCCAAGCAGCGCGGGGATAACGAAATGAGCGCCAATTTCGCCAGCAGTGCACACGAGGAGCGGAACGAGGCGCGCCGTATCGAAGAGGGTATTGGCAAGTTTGTTGAGCCGAAATCCCCACCCTCGCGCGCGCGCCGCTGATGTCGGTCAATCTCAAGACCGTCAAGGCGCTCGGCCTGACGGTACCGTCGAGCTTGCTCGTGGCCGCCGATGAAGTGATCAAATGATCGGTGGGATGTCCGCTTCTGACCAAAAGCGGGCATTCGGCCTGCAGACATGGCGGGGATGAAATGACAATGACAATGTGCGTGTTCTTGTATGGCATTTGCTGAGGCACCGATGATCAGACCAGCATTGGTACTAGTCGCATGCGCTTGGATGTGGTCGGCCATTTTTGGGCCAACGATCGCAAGCGCGGCCCCATGTATAATCGTAACGCTGACTGGCACGATGGGGGGACCGCCGGAATACAACGGATTGGCCGGTTCTGGCACTCTGGTCCGATATGGTGATGACAGCAACAATTGCGCAGCTGTGAAGCTGCAGTTTGATTCTGGCCGTGGAACCACGATGCGTCTGTCGCAGCTCAACGTTCCACCGGCGCAGATCAATGCCGTTTTTTTCACGCACATGCATTCGGACCACGTCGATGGTTTCGCTGACCTCATGCAGTTGCGCTGGCACTTCAATTCGAAAGGGCCGAAAGTCGACGTGGTGTGTACCTCCGACACTGTGTCGGCGCTCGGCTTCACAGTCAGCTGTCAAAAATTCATCGCCCATCTCGCTGATTCCTATGTCCAATCGGGCGAAATCGCGCAGCGTCTTTCGGAAAGTAAGGATCGCCTGCAAGGCGGCCCCGGCGAACTCGTCCACCTCATGACCTTCGAGGCGAAGGACGAGCCACAGGTCGTGTGGACCTCTGGCGACGTGAAGGTGAGCGCCATTCGCTCGACCCATATCGCCGGGCACGCCTCTTATCGGGTAGACACTCCGGCTGGAAGCGTCGTGATCGGCGGCGATGCCGGCAACGACAAGGTTGACCCGCCGCGTCCTTCATCGACCTCCGAAGAGGTGGAAAAGTTGGCGCACGGCGCCGACGTGATCGTGCACTCGTCAATACATCCGATCTTGGGTCCCGACAGCACCAGCGGATTTCCGCCACTACTGTTCTACCGCCAGAGTGCTGCGTCCGATCTCGGTGCGATGGCCAGGCGTGCGGGGGCCCGGTATCTGATGCTCACACATCTGATCCCTCCCTTGGGCGCCGAACGTCAGGGTCCTTGGAAAATTCCTGGTGGCGCCCTTACCGAAGCGGACTACCGCAAGGCGGTTGAAGAGGGTGGCTTCACTGGAGCGACAATCGTTGGAGCCGACCTCGTAAGCCTGCGGCTTCCAGCCAAGTGAGAACCAGGGTAGCTCATGGACTCGGCGACTTGAAGCGCCTGCGGAATGTCCCTTTCGAGAGTAAAGCGGACGTCGCAATAGACAGCGTTAAGTTTGCTAATGACCCATTCTCTGACATAAGCGGCCGTGGCGGACGGTAGGCTGGTCGCAAAATCGCTTTCATACCCGCTGACTGATCCCCGCCAATTCGGTATCCTGCAATCCGGCCTTGGCTGCGGGGGGCGGTCAAGGGAAGCGCTCCAGGAAGGAGACTTAATTGTTTGTTGCACGCCAGTTTACTGCCGCCGTGACAGCATCGTTGCTGATCGCAGGTGCATTTTTCGTCCTCCTTTTCTCAGTCGTGAACTCACAGGCCAAAGCTCCATCCGGCAACTGCGAAGATGCCGGCGAGCTCGCAATCTTGCCCTCGCCGGTCTCGCCGTGGAAGGGCGCGCCTTTGCGCGTCGTCTTCGCCGCGGAGAATCCGCATGAGGGCGAGCTTTCGCTGATCGCGCCCGATGGACGCGTCGCGGCCAAATCTCGTCAGCAGTACGGCGGGCCGCCGTATTTCTGGTTCGCCGAGGTCGCGTCGCCGGTCGCGGGGACATGGCGCGCGACGCTCGCACCAGCCGGGTGCAGCACGATCACGCGCGAAATCGCCGTGCGCGATGACGAGCCGCCGCGGCCGAGCACGACGCCGGGGAGCGTCTGGCCGTTGCGCAATACATGGAATCGCGCGACGGAAAACTTGTATTCTGCATGGATCGAGAAGCTCTTCGACGCGCCGCTCGACGCGGCGCCGTCGTGGCCGGCGCTGCATGAAGTGCTGCGCGATCGATCGCGCAATTTCCTGTTCAATCATTTGGGTCTTCGCGAAGACGAGATAGGGCTCATCATTCGCCCCGACTGTGCCGACCTTCCGTACTTTTTGCGCGCGTATTTCGCGTTCAAGATGGGACTGCCGTTCGGGTACGCAAAGTGCTCGCGCGGCGGTGGCGGCCAGCCGCCAAAGTGTTACCAGTGGTTCAGCATTCAGAATCTCGAGGCAGCTCGCGCCTCCGAACAAAAAACCGCGTCGAGCGGACCTGCGGCGAAGCGTTCGGGGCTCGTAGCGTCGTTCGGCGATTATTTGCGGGCCGCCGCCGACGCCGTCCATTCCGGATCCGGGCGAACGATGGCGAGCGACAACAACACCGATTATTATCCCGTGCCGCTGACCCAGGAGACGCTGCGCCCGGGAACCGTGTACGTCGATCCGTTCGGGCACGTTTTGGTGCTCACGCGGCGTGTGTCGCAGTCGGACGGCGCGGCGGGCGTCTTCCTCGCCGTCGACGCGCAGCCTGACGGGACGGTCGCGCGAAAGCGTTTTTGGCGCGGCAATTTCCTGTTCGCGCAGGATCCCGCGCTCGGCAGCCCCGGGTTCAAGCGCTTCCGGCCGATCGAGCGCGAGAACAACGGTGTTTTGCGGCGGCTGACCAACGACGAAATCTCGAAAAATCCTCAGTACGCCGATTATTCGCTCGATCAGTCGAAGCTGGGGATCGAAGCCTTTTTCGATCGAATGGATGACGTGATGTCGCCGGCGCCGCTCGATCCTTTGCGCGCGATGAAGGAGGCGATTACGGCGCTCGACGAGCAAGTAAAGGCGCGCGTGACGTCGGTCGAAAACGGGCGGAAGTTTCAGAACAGCGGGCGCGGCACCGCCGACATGCCGGACGGCGCGGCGATCTTCGAGACGAACGGGGCGTGGGAAGATTTTGCGACGCCGGCGCGCGATTTGCGTCTGTTGATCGCGATTGATGTGGTGCGCGGATTTCCCGATCGCGTCGCGCGGCGGCCCGAGCGGTACGCGATGCCGAAGGAGAAGAGCGTCGCGGACGTGAAGGCCGAATTGCAGAGCGTGCTCGCGTCGGAGCTTTCGGCCCGCAAGTTTTCGTATACGCGCAGCGATGGCTCCGCGTGGACGCTCGCGCTCAAAGACGTGCTCGACCGCGCAGGCGCCCTCGAGATGGCGTACAACGTGAACGACTGCGTCGAGCGGCGGTGGGGCGCTTCGGAAAAGAGCGTCGAGGCATCGACATGTAAGCGGTTTGCGCCTGGGGGCCAGCGCGAAAAGATGACGAAGTACCGCCCGTGGTTCCACGAACGGCGCCGGCCGCCGCGCGCCAGCGGTTAGTGCATGCCGCAGAGGAGGTCGCTGAAGCTTTGGCAGTAGAAAGTGGCCGATGGAGAGCGCTTTTCGACGACTTAGCGCCGGGGTTTAGGTTCTTTTCGCTCCCACGTTTTGCCACAGGCCTCGCAAAGCGGCCATCACCGGTCCCGCGCTATTAATCTCTGGTTCCGATTTTGGTACTTTCAGAGATCGGCACTTGTCCAATCTAAAGACCACCAAGGCGCTTGGGCTCGAAATTCCGCCGGAAGTTCCTCGCTCGCGCCGACGAAGTGATCGAATAAGTTGTGCGATGTCCGCTTCTGGCACAAAGCAGACATTCGATTGGCGCCAATCAATGTCCGCTTTCGAGGTAAGAGCGGACATCGTGCAGTTTTTTTGCCACGTCTGCTAATGGGAGGCACAGCGCGGACTGCAGGCCCACGCTGTGCTTCTTCAAGCCAAGTTCAATTCTTAACTGGAGCTTTTACCGGGGCAGCTGCTACCGCCTTTGTGCCGCTTTTCGTACTAGCAGACGTCAGGCCCTTTTTTGAAATCTTATTGGTGTGTTTCACCTGACTCGGTTTCGCATGCTTAGCATGATGGACCTTGTGACCATGCGACGCGCGCGCATGAACGCGGTGTTTCTTTACGCCCTTGTCCGACGTCTTGGTGACCTTGTCGGGGGTCACCGTCTGCGCTGTGGGCATGTTGGGAGAGCTGGCAACGCTGGCTGCGAATGCAGGCGTGGTCAGCATGGTGGCCGCGAGCAGAACGGCCGCGATTTTCCTGTTCATAGTCATTCTTCCTTCGGGGCATTGGTTAATTGAGACCGGCCCTAACGATCATACGACTACTTGTATGCCACCTGATGTGAAGGAGAACTGAGTGCGGTTGTTCGCTCCCATTCATCTAGATGACATTGCCGTAATACTCCACGGCGTGTCTTGGCCTCGCCGAGCGACATTGGTTCGACGGCAGTGCCTGTCGGCAAAATCGAAGTCATGTGATATCCTCCACGGGGAATGGCCCGCGTTCTTTCCGTCATTGTTTTCTTTATGCTCGGCGCGCCCGCTTTGGCCGTTACCGGCAATGCGCCGCAGGCGGTTGGATGGGCGGCGCGGCCGATTGTGATGATTGTCGATGCGCGCGACGATCTCTGCACCGGCACTGCGCTGGCGCGCGACCTGGTGCTCACGGCCGCCCACTGCGTCACCCGGCCAGTCGACTACACGATCAAGCCCTACCAGACCGGCGTGCCAATCCCGGTGCGCGCAGTCGTTCGCCACCCGCTCTTTGACTACGCGAGCTATGCCGCAAGCCGCGCCACCGCCGACATCGCATTGCTCAAGCTTGCCGCACCGTTGCCGGATGTCGTGCTGCCGGCAACGCTGGCAGCGCCCCGCCGCGTCGCCATTGGCGAGACGCTCACCATTGCCGGCTTCGGTGTTACGGTTGCGGGGACGGCGCGCGGTCTGGGGTTGCCGCGGATGGCAACGCTGACGGTGACCGGCAATCCTGGCACGCTTCAGATCCGGCTCTACGACATTGCAACCCGGAATCAGCGCATTGGCCTCGGCGGCTGCACCGGAGATTCCGGCGCGCCTGCGTTCGACGGCGATGGCCCGCTGATCATCGGCGTGGTGAGTTGGTCAACGGCGCCGGGTGACCAAGAAGGCTGCGGTGGTCTCACCGGCGTTACGCCGCTGCTGCTATATCGTGACTGGATCATCGACACCGCGCGCAAATTCAATTCGCCGATTGCGCCTTAGCAAACTTTTGCCCCCATTATTCCACGCGCTTGGAGCGCGTCTGGTAGCGGCCAGGCGTCGGTTGCGGCGGCAATCCGTTAACGAGCCATTGCGCAGGTAGGAACGCCGCCAATGGCGGAGCGCCGTCGCAGCGCGATGCCGCGCGCCTATGGCTAACGCATCCTAAATATTTTCATGCGCCCCGTGCGCACAACCTCTCGGAAGGCGCCGCGAGCTTTTCTTGAGAGTTCAAGATTATTGTTCTGCTGTGTAAAACTACAAATACATGCGTGTGTCACATGCTCAAGCTGGTTGCGTTTCTGACAACGAGTCGGGGGGCTACCGCGATTGAATACGGCCTGATCGCAGCAGGTATTTCGGTTGTGATCATCGCCACGGTCAGTGGGATCGGCACGAGCCTCAACGCGAAGTTCGACAGCATCTCGACCCAGCTGAATAGTTCTCCATAGGCGGCAGGAATCCAGGAAGGCGTTGGAGATAGCAGCTTTTTTCCAGAGATAATCCAGCGGGCCTTCGTGAAAAATTGGGTTAATTCCATCGCAGTTTTGCGGTTCCCTGCGAGGAACTCTTGTTAACGGCACGACGGCATCGTGTTGTTGTATCGGGCCACATGGAGTGCGTTGGATGTCCAGGGTTTCGACGTTCCTCAAGGATTAGTCGGGGGCAACCGCGATCGAATATAGCAAGGACCGATCTATGCAGCGCTCTAGTAGAAAATACAGAACGTATGTGCCGAAAAAGCCTTACGAGGACGCGTCACTCCGCCACGTCTCTACTCGCCTGCGGCGTCCGCAACTAATGAAATGACGCTACGCGGCATTTGGACACCGGTTGGTCAATGTCCTCTTCTGCCCCGAAAGCGGAATTGCTCGGCGGCGGATACACTCTGCTAAGTGCGACAATCAAAAGTCGGCGATCACCCTCGGCGATACCGGCTTATTATCCGTCCCACGAGCTCATCGAGCGCTATGAGTGACAATACCAGTAGTAGCGCCGCCCTAACCGGCCCGTTCTGGCATACGTGCTAAACTGGCTATGAAGCAACTTTTGCCTATTGGCACTGTCATATTCTTGCTTAGAAACGGCGACGCACCCTTCCCGAGGGGGCTGCTCTGCATTCACTGTTGGAGAGGGAAATGCAATTAACATCAACCCAATTGCGCAGGTGCAAGCTCCGATAAGAGCGATCAGGTTTTTCCGCTTCATCCGATGGTCTCACCTATATGCTTTTGCTTAGAAGGAACTAGCCAAATGCCGGAGGTCGACCGGCCTGGCATTATTCGAAACGCAATCAAGGCAGCGGCACTAGCTCCACCGGAAAGTTCTTCATATCCTCAGGTAGTGCGACATGAAGACCACTGACCGAAATTATATTATGGAATTGCATCCTTCGCGCTTCCATCTCGGCAATAGTTTTGCTCGGTGAAGCAGCCGTCACGTTGACGAAGATGCTGCCTAGCACCAGCGCGATATTGATTGCTCTGCGCTTGTGAGCCTCCTGTACAGGAGCCCCGGCCCGTCAAATATTTGCGCAGATCGCACGAAACGTTTGTGGGGCAGCTCACACAGCAACTATTTTTTTGCCTCGCGTCTGGTGCTATCGCTATGCCGCCCATCGAAGTGAAGCGCGGTCATAGACGACGCGATGATGGTGGTAGTGCGGCAAGACCCAAGGATAGCGTCGGTCCAATCTGCCGGTCGGTGCCCTGCGGGCGCCTCGTAAGCAATATCTAGATCGCTACTTTGTTCTGCCTGTTCGGCTAAACTGAGATAGGCGCGCGCCAAGTTCGCGAATTCGGCACGGAGCGCGGCATAACTTTCGTCCTTAGATAATGCGTTTAGCTCTGCAGCTTTAACGCGATACGCATCCGCCGGCGCGTCCGCGCTAATGACCCCGAACATTGCGTGGTTAGAAACATTCGACATTTTTGTTACCACGATGAAAGAGACCGCCAAAGGATGCGGCATCGCGAGAGATCGTTTGCGAGGAGTAATGTTTCTACATACCATCGACAATGAACGATCGCGACTTCGTTGTTTTGATGCGGATTGCGGCAGCGTCTTTTATATTCTCATTATAGGCTTTTGCTTTCGCTACACTATCGAAAGCAATGATGACAAAACGCTTCGGCGCAGTTCCATCGAGAGCGGTTACATTTTCTGTGCGCACAAGGTAGCGGCCATCTGCGTCCTTAACTTCCACGACGTTAGATGGATCCATTTTAAGGAAAGCCTTGAAGGCATCAGCGTCGGATATTTCGTTAATCTCAATCACAACATAAACCGGCGGCTTGGATTGAGCGTGTAGGCCCCGAATTGCAACGGACCCAAGTCCCAATCCGGTGGCAACCGCCAACGCTACTGCGTACTGAATTTTCATAGCTTCCTCCGATGTGCCGGCAAGTGATTGGCGCACTACTCAGGCTACGCAAAAAGGGCCGCTCTCAAAATCAAAAAGAACGACTGAAGGTCAAAAGAGCCCAGTATTCTCTCACACATAGAGACAATCTGAGAACAAAGAACATTCTATAAAAACCGGCTAATGTCCGCTTTGGGTCATTAGCGGACATGGCGACTTGTCGGCGCGATGTCCGCTTTATCCCCAATAACGGACATTGATCGCCGGCTTCGAAATGAACGTCCATTTTGCGCCACAACCGGACATTCATTCAGCACGACTGGCATTCGTAATCGCGGATGTCGACGGAAATTTTGGCTCCAAAAACTGAATACGGGCTAGCGCAATAAATCTGCACGTTATGTTGCAAATTGCGAAACTAAGCGTCACGATTGCGTTAGGATACCTCGGGGGAGGCGGCCATGCTTACCATTCCCGAACTGGCGGCGGAGGCCTTGGGGTCTCACCTTGCCGAGCACATGGGTCGGCGGTTTGGCTCGACGGACGCGGGTTTAATAGAACGCGTCCAGTCGGCTGCCAGACTTGCTCTC
>DASSLE010000189.1:0-3159 GCA_035689725.1 Pseudolabrys sp. | reverse complement strand
GGTCTTGAACTGCTGCCCAAGGCCAAGGCGGTTCGACCCGGCGTCCCATGATCATGATCAGCGCCTACGGCAATGCGGAGACCAAGCGCAAGGTGTCCAATTTACGCAACACCGATATTCACACCACGCTAATCATCCAATTTTTCCGGCTTTGCCGCCGGGTTCCTTGTCCGGCCGATACTTGGTCTCGGGCTTGAGCCCCTTGCGGCGCAGCTTTTCGCTGATCCGGCCATTGTCGAGATAACGGCCCTGCACCGCGCGCTTGGCCGCCTCGTCCCATTGTGGAAGCCAGTCGCCGAGCGAATAGCCGAACCACGGCGGCTGGGGCTGCAGCGGGCCGAGGTCGAGCTCCTGCCATATCGCCTTGGCGCCTTCCATGTATTCCTTTTCCGGCAAGGCCAGCGGTGGCATGTCGCCTTCCATGGTGGCGTCCATCAGCAGGGTCGAATCCTCCTCCTGATCGTGCTCGCGTTTGGGCCCGTGACCCTGACCGCGATGCGGGACAATCTGCACGTCCTTGACCGGGTTCATGCGATAGGCCATCGTCCACAACAACGCGTCGGCGTTGTCGACGTCGATGTCCTCATTAACGGCGATGCAGATCTTGCCGCAATCCCCCTTGAAGAAGGCCGCGCCGTGAAGCGCGCGCCACACTTCGGTGCGCGAGGTGCCCTTTTCGAGCGTGACCACCGTGACGCGTAGCAACCCGGTCAAAGGCTCATGCAGCGCCACCTTCTTGACACCGCGGACGCCGAGCGTGTTGCGTAGGTGCGAGGTGAATAGCGGCTCGTAGGCGACGCGCTTGATCACGCTCGATTCGCTGGGCGCCACTTGGCTGATATAGGACGGAATGATCGGGTTCTTGCGGTGGGTGATCGCGGTCAGACGCATTGGCATGTTGAACTCTTCAAGCGCGACATGGCCGTGCGATTCGCCAAACGGCGCCTCCGGTTCGAGATATTCGGTGTCGATCAAGCCCTCGATGACGAGTTCCGATTCGGCCGGGATCTTGAGATCGACTGTACGCGCGCGCACGATATTAATTGGCCCGCCAGCGAGCCCGCCGGCCACCGTGATCTCGTCGACGCCGATTGGTAATTTCTGGGGCCCCATGAAAGCGACGTAAGGCGGGCAGCCGAGCACGATGGCGCAGGGCATCGGCTCGTGACGCTTCTGATACTTGAGATAATGCTGGTAGCCGCCGGCGCCGCCGACGCGCGTCGCCATACGCACGACCAGCCGATCTGGCGCCTTAAGCGCAGCGCGATAGGTGCCCATGTTCTGCACCCCGGTTTCAGGATCGCGCGTGATGACGTTGGTCGCGGTCAAGGTCGGCGCGCTGTCGAAGCCGGGCGTCGAGATTGGAATCGGCAGCCGGTCGAGGCCTCTGCCTTCGCCTTTGAGTGCCTCGCCTTCGACGACCACCTCGTGGCAGACCGCCTCATTGACGAGCCGCGGCGCGACCGGATTGGCAATCGCGTGATCCCATTTTGCCTGAATTTCGGATAGTGGCGCCTGCATGCCGACGCTGTAGATATCCGGATTGGCGGCAATCGCGCCAACCACGACCGGAATGTCGTAGTGACGGCCGAGCCCGTCTGTGATGTTGGTGAATAGGAAGGCCTTGCGCTGGGCCTCGTCGATGCCGCCGACGAATTCCCAGCGCACCAGCGGGTGCAATTCCGCGTCCTTGTCGATTTGCCGGTCGATTCGACGCAATAGGCCGCGCTCCTCTAGCGTGGCGAGGTGCTCGTGCAAATCCGGATAATTGCGCGGCGCTGCAGTCATTCCTTATTCCTTCCGCCGGTTGGGGCCGTCATATGGCTGGCGAACGGGCGACTTGTCACGTCTCGGCAGCGCTTATTGCGTCCTACGGCTTGATTTCAAACTCGCGCGTGAGCTTTGTATAGGTGGTTTTTTGATCGGCCAGGAAATTCCCGAACTCCGTGCCGCAGAAAAGGTTGATAAACATCCCCTGACTCTTGAGCCGATCGGCGACGGCTGGCGTTTTGACTGCGTCGGATATGTATTGCGAGAGTTGCACCAGTGTTTCCTTCGGCGTCTTGGCGGGCGCCACAAAGCCGAACCACACCGCGGCGTCGAGATCAGTAAAGCCGTTTTCGGCTAGCGTCGGTACGTTCGGCAAGGCCGGAACGCGCTTTTTCGCCGGAACCGCGATCGGCCGCAGCGCACCGGCGTCAATCTGTCCCTTGAGATCGGAATAATTGGCGACCACGGCGGTGATGGTGCCGGACAGCGTCGCATTCATTGCCGGCGGCGAGCCCGGGTAGGGCACATAAGTCATGTCAACCTTGGCGTCGCGCTTGAGAAGTTCGCCGGCGATGTGAACAATCGAGGCTGGCCCGGTGCTGCCGTAGGACACGGCGCCTGGTTTGGATTGTGCGCGCTTGAGAAAATCGGCCAGCGTGTGAATATCGGATTGGCTGCTGACGGCGAGCACCGCCGGCGTCGCGGCGATATAACATAGCGGCTCGAAATTGCTCAGCACGTCATAGTGACCGGGGAACAGAATCGCGCTTAGGATGAACGGGTTTTCGACCAGCAAGATGGTGGTACCGTCTGGGGTCGCCCGCGCCACAAATTCGGTGCCGACAATCGAGCTCGCGCCGGGCCTGTCTTCGACCACAATCGATTGCCCTGTCTTCTGTGTGACTTCCTGGCCGACAACGCGTGCGACCACATCGCCGGTGCCGCCGGCGGCATAAGGCACGACAATCCTCACGGTTTTGCCGGCGAGACCTTGCGCCAGCGCTGGCGCAGCGCTCAGCGCAAGCGCAATCGCGACCAGACAAAAGCCGATGCGTTTTGTGTTGGCCATTTCACTCCTTGTTTTTTCGGTACGCCTAGACTGAAGCGATCCTATGCCTGTTGCAAGGAGGACCCTTGTTGCGGGCTAGCGGCCCTGGATCGCCTGCCAGATGCGATAGGGCGTGACCGGCATTTTGATGTTGTCAATGCCGTAAGGGACGAGTGCGTCGATGACGGCGCTGACGATTGCCGCAGGCGCTGCCGTCGTGCCGCCTTCGCCGCCCGCCTTGATGCCGAGCGGGTTGGTCGGCGACAGGACCTCGACG
Organism: Pseudolabrys sp.; assembly: GCA_035689725.1. Classification (GTDB taxonomy): domain Bacteria; phylum Pseudomonadota; class Alphaproteobacteria; order Rhizobiales; family Xanthobacteraceae; genus Pseudolabrys. The sequence goes on along the minus strand of DASSLE010000189.1, from coordinate 64 downwards.
ATCTTGGTGACGAACGAGGGCACTCCATCGGAGCGCGGCATCCCGTAGTCCATGAACGAGCCGC
>DASSLE010000188.1:0-3856 GCA_035689725.1 Pseudolabrys sp. | reverse complement strand
CTTGAGCAGCACCTCGTCCGGATCGCCGACGAAATCGCGATAGGCAAAAAACAGCAGTTCGATGATGTCCCAGATTGGCTGGGTGCCGCCTGCTGCAGACCCCGCCGAGGCATCAGGACGATCAGCCACGCTGCTCCCCGACGCAGCGATCTTGGGGTTCACATTTATGTCAGCCATGTTGACATATTTTGATTTTATGTTACAAAAACACTGCGATGGACGAAAGGATCGTACCCGAAACGGTCCCTTTTGCGCGCAACGCGCTGAAAGGACCCCGATAGGGCCAGTTCGGTCCCATTCATACCGGGTGTTGCCCAGAGACGTAAAGTGTTGGAACGGGCGCGAAAAATGCGCCATCACGGCGGCAAGCCCGCTGAAGTCTAAACGGGCGTGGCGAAGGAGGAGACCATGGCTGCGCAATCGTATGACCGCCTCGATGGGGTCATCTGGTACGACGGAAAGCTCGTGCCCTGGAACGAGGCCAACCTCCATGTCCTGAGCCACGGTCTCCACTACGCCAGCTGTGTGTTTGAGGGCGAGCGCGCCTATGGCGGCCAAATCTTCAAGTCCACGGACCATGCCGAGCGCCTGAAGCGGTCGGCCAATATTCTCGACTTTGAGATTCCATATTCCGTCGCCGAGATCGTTGTCGCCAAGAAACTCGTGGTCGACAAAAATGGTAAGAAGGAAGCTTACGTCCGCCCGGTCGCCTGGCGCGGCTCCGAAATGATGGGCGTCTCCGCACAGAGCAATACTATCCATCTCGCCATCGCGAGCTGGGAATGGCCGAGCTACTTCGACCCCGAGCAGCGGCTCAAGGGAATCAAGCTCGACCTGGCCGAATATCGCCGCCCTGATCCGAAGACGGCGCCATCGCTTGCCAAGGCGGCTGGTCTTTACATGATCTGCACCGTCTCCAAGCACAGGGCCGAGCGCAAAGGCTATGCCGACGCCATGATGCTGGATTGGGAAGGCCGCGTCGCCGAATGCACGGGCGCCAATATCTTCTTCGTTAACGACGGCAAGATTCACACGCCGATCGCCGATTGCTTCCTTGATGGCATTACTCGGCAAACGGTCATCGGCCTCGCACGCAAGCGCGGCTTTGAGGTGATCGAAAGGCGCATCATGCCCGACGAGCTCACAGGTTTTTCCGAATGCTTTATCACGGGCTCGGCGGCAGAGGTCACCGCAGTGGCGGAGATCGCCCACTGGAATTTCAATCCCGGCGGCATCACAAAGACGCTGATGGACGACTACAGCGCGGAAGTGAAGCCCAAAGCCGCGGCAGCTTAAGACTATCCCTTAGCAGCAACTGCGCGCGGCTCTTGCGGCCGCAGCAGTGTGACATAGCGCACGCGGTTGACCGCGATAAAGTGGTCCATGCGTTCGTCCAGCACACGATGCCGGCTTTGCGAAGCATGCCGCAACAGCAACTCGCCCCCGGTATCGAAGGCAATTAAGCCAACGTGGAAGTAATCGAGATTCGCCCGCTGCGTGATAAAGCCGACGATGTCACCTTTGGCGAGTTGCCGCTTGTTCGCCAAAAAAATCGCGCGCGGAATTACGGCGATTGAGAACCGACGCCTGCCAAGCTCTTTGTGCCAATAAACCGTCTTTTCGATCTTGATCGATCCGTCGAAGGTGATCGAACGGCAGATGTTATTTTCAATGTTGTGCTGGCCCCATTCGAAGAAATAATGATTGCGTTCGCGCCAGCTCACCACTCCGTTGTGATAGCGGACGGTGCGCAAGGCCGCGTCAAACTCTCCAAGATTGCGCGCTATCGCGGCAGCCAACACGGTCTCGCAAAAAGTCACGCAATCAAACGCGTCGTCGCGCACTACAAATTGTTCCGGCCGCTTTGGTCCTCCAATCAGCGTATAGCCCTGATAGCGTGTGCCGCGCAGCGCGCCGGATATGAAATCGAGCCTCTGGGAGATCGGACCTTTACCGCGGGCTTCGTCGATCAGGCGGCCAATGTGCACTTCTGTAGCGGAGCCAGGCGTCATCCCGGCGGCTAAAACCGCACCGTTGGCCAGAACGTGCAAGATGTCCCTGCGGCTGAGGCTCAAATCGAACGGCATATGTGCATCCTGCCGCCTTTTAGTCCTTCACCACGACAAGCCGGTCTAGGCCGGATTCCGCGCCCCAGACTTCGCCCGGCCGACCAAGCAGCTGTCGAACCGAGGCACCACGCTTGTCGCTTGGAAAACTTTCAAATGTCTCGGTCGCCGGGTCGAAACGCAGGATGGCATTGGCAACGAAATCAGTAACCCAAACTTTGTCTTTGTTGTCGACATAGACCGCGTAGCATCCGCCCTTGCTCTTGGGCAGACTCCAAACCTTCCAGGCCTTGTTCATTGGGTCGTAGCGGCCGAGCTCACCAGTGTTCCAGAAGCTCACCCACAACAGGCCTTTGGAGTCCGACCAAATGCGTCGCGGGCCAACCCCGACCTTGGGCGGCGGCACCATCAGCGCGTCACCACTCACGGTGTCGATCTTGGCGATATGGTCGCCCGCAAGTGACGCGTACCAGACTTCTCCGTTAGGCGTCGTTGTGATGCCGTACGGTCCCGAGCCTTTCGGTGCTTTCCAGGCGTCAACTTTTCCGCTCGCCGGATCGACACGGCCATAGACGCCGCTCTGACCGGTAAACCAAAGAATGCCTTTGCGGTCGAAGGTCGCGGTATTGAGATTGGCGCCGGGAAATTTATTCGGCAGCGGAAAAAGTTTCACAGCCTTAGTCGCCGGGTCGAACCGGGCGATCGCGTTCTGTCCGCCTTCTGTGATCCAGGCAGCACGATCAGGGCCGACAATCACCCCATGTGGCGCGGCGCCTTTGCCGAGCGAAATTTGCGTCGCTTGTCCGGTTTTCGGATTGAGAATGCCGAGCGCGCCTTGCGATTGCGCCGTATACCAGATGCTGCCATCGGGAGCGGGCGCTACGTCGTGCGGGTGCGCCCCGCGCGGCACCTCAAAGTAGGAGACCTCAGCAGCAGGTACTGGCTGGAGACCGAGCGCGATGAGCGCAACTGCCGCGACCACGATCGGAACCATTTTGCCCTCCAGCAGACCTGGCGCTCGTTCATTCGGCCGCTTCACGCCCGCGGCGCGGGATTGACCAGCGCTCGGCAGCCGTGTCATCGATCGCCTTGGCGTCTATCCAAGATTTTTCACCCGCCTTCTCGACCTGTTTCCAAAACGGCGCACGCGTCTTTAGATAATCCATCAGGAACTCGGCCGCCGAAAATGCTGCCTGACGATGGGACGACGCCGTCACTACGAGCACAATGTTTTCGCCCGGCTGGATGCGCCCATATCGGTGAATGACCGTGACGCCCATCAGCGGCCATCTCTCTATGGCTTCCGCGACGTGCCGCTCAATCTCCGACTCTGCCATACCCGGATAGTGCTCGAGCGTGAGCGCTGCGATCGACTCGCCGTTCTCGGTCCCGCGGCAAACTCCGGTGAACGTGACCACCGCGCCGATGTCACTGCGGCCACGCGCGAGCCCCGCCGCTTCCGCGGCGGCGTCAAATGGCTCGCGCTGCAAACGTACAGTCGCTTTCATACTGTTAATGTAGCCCGCCGCCGGAGGCGAGGCTATCCGCCTGTCATGGGCGGGAAAAACGCGATTTCGCCAGCACCTTTGATTGCGGTATCGGCCTGCACATGCCTTTGATCAATGGCGGCACGGATTACATTCGCGTTCTTGAAAGCGTAAGCATATTCCTCGCCACGGGAGGCAAGCCAAGTCATCAGCTCGCTGACCGTGGCGATGCCAGCTGGAACCTCGATCACTTCCTCAGCTTTGCCGACTCGTTCGCGCACCCAGGCGAAATAACGTAGTTTC
>DASSLE010000187.1:0-6434 GCA_035689725.1 Pseudolabrys sp. | reverse complement strand
CGAGTGTTGCCTCAAGGCCCGGTCCGGTACGAGCACCGGATTCCTCAGCCCCCCAGCCCCCCGGGGCTCGATCGGCCGGGCCAGTTGAGTTCCGCGTACGGTTCAATCCCCTAATGCCTTCGGGCCGGCTCACCGCCGGCTCGATTTTTTTAATCCTGAGAGCATCTGATTGTTCAGTTTTGGGAAGTGGCGCAGCAGCTTGTCGACGCTGTGCCCAGCATCAGTCCAGGTTTTGCAGCCACACCGCTTTGCACGACCACATCGAGCCGGTCGATATCCTTAAGCGAGTAATCGCCCTGTGGAATTTCACTCAGCGGCACACTGAAGTTTTCGGCCTTGCCGCTCCAGTCGCCCAGCTTCACCCAGCGACGCACCACATTGTGGTAGGTCAAGGTTTGGTCGTGATTCTCGCCGCGCCCAATTTGCACCGACACCTTGCTGGTAATCGGGCAGAGCCACACCTCACCGCTGCGATTATCACCTTTCGCAGCGGGAACGCTCACCGTCACTTTGCCGTCAGCAATGGCCAGTGATACCGGCAGCGAGAGCACAGCCGCGTTATGACGCGTCTGTGCAATGGCTTTTTCGATCGCAGCCTTGTCACTTCCGAGCACATGCACAAGGCCGTTGATCACCACTTGCGGTGTATAGACGTCGCGGTCACCGCGGGCCCCGGCGTAAGCACGCTGACGGTTGGAATGGCCATGCAATGCCAGCGTGTCTTTCCAGCCGAGATAGTCCCAGTAGTCGACCGCTAGGCTCATCGTCACCAGGGACGAGTCGCTCGACAGCTCCCCGAGCAGCTTGTCGGCCGCCGGGCAGGATGAACAGCCCTGACTGGTGAAAAGTTCGATAACGGCACGCGGTTCAGCCGCAGCCGGTATGGCTATTGAGGTGCAAACGAACGCGACTGCAAAGGTGATGTGGCGGTAGTTCATATCGTTCCCGCGATCCCCTGCCTCGCCAAAGAGTTATAGAGTGCTCCTTCGATCACCCGCCACTCACTTCGCGGTGAATGGTATCTATATCTCCAATGATCGCATCGGCGGTCAACCGGCCAATTGACGCAGAACGTACTGCAGGATGCCGCCGTTCTTGAAATAGTCGAGTTCGTCCAGCGTATCGATGCCGCAGATAAGCGGAACTCGCTTAAGCGTGCCATTGCCGGACACGATCTCGGCGATCAGCCGCTGGTGCGGTTTGAGTTCGCCATGCAAACCGCGGATCGTCACCTGCTCGTCGCCTTTGAGCCCTAACGACTGCCAGGAGGTCCCTTCCTCAAACACCAAAGGCATGACGCCCATGCCCACCAGATTGGAACGATGAATGCGCTCGAAGGATTGCGCAATTACGGCACGGACACCGAGAAGCACCGAACCTTTGGCCGCCCAGTCGCGCGAGGAGCCGCTGCCGTATTCCTTGCCGGCGAAAACCACCAGAGGAACCCTGTCGGCCTTGTACTTCATAGCCGCGTCGTAGATTGGCATGCGCTGTTTCGACGGATAGTGCACGGTAACGCCGCCTTCGACGCCTGGCACCATCTGGTTCTTGATGCGGATGTTAGCGAAAGTGCCGCGCATCATCACTTCGTGATTTCCGCGGCGCGTGCCGTATTGATTGAAGTCAGCCGGCTTGACCTTGTGGCCGACCAGATATTTGCCGGCCGGCGAGTCGACTTTTATCGAGCCGGCGGGCGAAATGTGATCGGTTGTAATCGAATCGAGCAGCAGAGCCAGCACCCGCGCATCGACAATATCCTCGAGCGGCTTCGGATGGCGGCCCATGCCAACGAAGTACGGCGGGTTCTGCACGTAAGTCGATTTCTTGTCCCAGTCGTAGGTCATGCCGCCCTTGACGCTGATCTTGCGCCAATTGGAATCGCCCTTGAACACGTCGGCATATTTCTTGGTAAAAATCTGCTTCGTGATGTTCTTGGCGACGAAGTCCCCGATTTCCTTGTTCGACGGCCAGATGTCTTTCAGAAAAACCTTCTTGCCCTTCTGATCGACGCCGAGCGGCTCCCGCGCGACGTCCACATTCATCGACCCCGCGATGGCGTAGGACACAACCAGGGGCGGCGAGGCAAGATAGTTAGCGCGCACGTCAGCATTGACGCGGCCCTCGAAATTGCGATTGCCCGACAGCACCGCGGCGGCAACCAGATCGTTGTCGTTGATCGCCTTGGAGTTCTCCGGCGGCAACGGCCCGGAGTTGCCGATGCAGGTCGTGCAGCCGAAGCCGACCAGATTGAAGCCGAGCTTGTCGAGATCCTTCTGTAGGCCGGACTTGTCGAGATACTCGCCGACCACCTGCGAACCGGGCGCGAGCGATGTCTTTACCCAGGGCTTGCTGGTCAAGCCTTTCGCGGCGGCCTTACGAGCGAGCAGGCCGGCGCCGATCATGACGTTAGGATTAGAGGTGTTAGTGCAAGACGTGATCGCCGCGATGACGACATCGCCGTGACCAAGATCATAGTTCTTGCCAGATACCTTCACCCTTTTTTTCGCCTCAGCGCTCTTGCCAAATTCCTTATCCATCGAGCTGGCAAAACCGGCCTTCACCTCCTTCAAGGCGACGCGGTCCTGCGGACGTTTCGGACCCGCAAGCGACGGCTCAACCGAGCCCAATTCCAGCTTGAGGATGTCGGTAAACATCGGATCGGGCGTGGTTTTCACGCGGTACATGCCTTGCGCCTTGGCATAGGCGGCGATCAGCGCGACCAGTTCGGGAGGACGGCCGGTGTCTTTCATGTAACGAATGGTGTCGTCATCGATCGGCGAGAAGCCGCAGGTCGCGCCGTATTCGGGTGACATGTTGCCGAGGGTGGCACGGTCAGCGATGGTGAGATGCGCAAGGCCCGGGCCGAAGAACTCGACGAATTTGCCGACTACGCCGCGTTTGCGCAGCATTTCGGTGACGGTGAGTACCAGGTCGGTGGCGGTGACGCCCTCTTTCAGCTTGCCAGCGAGCTTGAAGCCGATCACCTCAGGCAGCACCATCGACAGCGGCTGGCCGAGCATGGCCGCCTCCGCTTCGATGCCGCCGACGCCCCAGCCGAGTACCGACAGCCCGTTCACCATCGTGGTGTGCGAGTCGGTGCCGACGAGCGTGTCGGGATAGGCAACTTCCATGGTGGCGGCTTTGCCGTCGGCCTTGATCTTATCCTTGCGGTGCCAGACCACGCGCGAGAGATATTCAAGGTTTACTTGATGGCAGATGCCGGTGCCCGGCGGTACCACGCTGAAATTGTCGAATGAGCGCTGTGCCCATTTCAGGAACTTGTAGCGCTCCTGATTCTGCCGATACTCCTCCTCGACGTTTTTCTTGAATGCCTGATTGTTGCCGAAGAACGTCACCGCTACCGAATGGTCGATGACCAGATCGACCGGTACGTGCGGGTTGATCTTCTTGGGATCTCCGCCGAGATGCTTCATGGCGTCGCGCATGGCGGCAAGATCCACCACCGCCGGCACGCCGGTAAAATCCTGCATCAACACGCGCGCCGGGCGGAATGCGATCTCGCGCTCGGAGGTCTTGGTCTTGAGCCACTCGGCAACCGCCTTGATGTCATCCTTGGTTACCGTGCGCCCGTCTTCATTGCGCAGCAGATTTTCCAGCAACACTTTCATCGAAAAGGGCAAACGCGAAATGCCCTTGAGGCCGTTTCGCTCGGCGGTGGGAAGGCTGAAATAGGCATAGCTCTTGCTACCAACCTGGAGAGTCTTGCAGCATCTAAAGCTGTCGAGCGAAGTCATGTCGGCTGTTTCCATTCCCGGCCGGTTGACCGGCGCTGGTTCGGACTAAGCTATTGGCAAGACGATGTTTTTATCGCTGGCGAGACTTGCGTCCGAATTCGAATTACGTAACGTCGTAAGTTGGGGCTTATAAGGTCTTTTCGTGCCCGATGCTATATTGACCGGGGAACATCGCTAAAAATGCTCAGAATATCAGGGTTTTCCGGGCTTCTTGCCGTCGTGCCCCCGCCCATGGACGGGCCACGGCAACAGTGATGCAACTCAAAGCCGATGAATTGACCTGCAACCGGGGCGGGCGCGAAGTTTTCCGGGGGTTGAGTTTTAGTTTGTCCGGCGGCGAGGCCGTGGTGGTGACCGGGCGCAACGGCGCCGGCAAGTCGTCATTGCTGCGGATGATCGCCGGCCTGGTGCGAATCGCCGCCGGGCGCTTGACGCTCGACAGCAACAATGCCGACACGCCGATCGCCGAGCAGGCGCATTATCTCGGCCATCAGGACGCGATGAAGCCGTCGCTTTCGGTTCGCGAAAACCTGCAATTCTGGACCGAATTTCTCGGTGCCCGCCGCGCTGTCGAGCCCGCGCTGGAGTCGGTCGATCTTGCACGGCTCGCCGATTTGCCCGCCGCCTATTTGTCGGCCGGCCAACGCCGGCGGCTGTCGATTGCCCGTCTTGTCGCCGTGCCACGGCCAATCTGGTTACTCGACGAGCCAACCTCTTCACTCGATGCGCCGTCCCAGAAACGGCTGGCCGAGTTGATGCGCGGCCATTTGGCCGGTGGAGGCATGATCATTGCCGCGGCGCATGGACCGATCGGTCTCGAACGCGCGCGTGAACTGAAACTAGGTTCGGCATGAGCGCGCTCATCGCACTTCTTATTCGTGATATGCGGCTGGCGGTTCGCGTCGGTGGCGGCGCGCTGATGGGCGCGTTGTTCTTTCTCATCGTCGTCACAATGATGCCGTTCGCTATCGGCCCGGACCTCGCGCTACTCGCGCGTATCGGACCTGCAATCCTTTGGCTCGGTGCGTTACTTGCGAGCTTGCTCGCACTTGATCGACTGTTTGCCACCGACCACGAGGATGGGTCGCTCGACCTTTTGATGATGGGACCTCTGCCGCTTGAACTTTCAGTGGCGACGAAAGCAATCGCGCATTGGCTGACAACCAGCCTGCCGCTTGTTGTGATCGCGCCGCTGCTGGGACTGATGCTCAATGTCGAATTTCATGCAATGGGCTGGCTCGCGCTGACCCTGCTAGCCGGAACGCCTGCGCTCACCTTCATTGGACTGGTCGGCGCCGCGCTGGCTGTAGCGTTGAGGCGTGGCGGGTTACTGCTCGCCGTATTGGTGCTGCCACTCACTGTTCCCGTGCTGATCTTCGGCGTCGCCGCCGCCAATGCCGCGATCGTCGGGCCTACGCCGTTCGGCCCACCTTTCACCATTCTTTGTGCGCTAAGCTTGGCAAGCCTGGTGCTCGGCCCGATTGCGGCGGCGGCGGCCCTGCGCCATGGACTGGAATAACATGATAAGAGACTGCCGATGCCGGTAATCGACCTCGCCAACCCGACACGCTTTCTGAGTATCGTCAACCGCGTGCTGCCGTGGTTGATCGCGCTGACGATTATTCTGTTCGCGGTCGGTCTTTTCCGCGCGATGAACGCGCCGGACGATTACCAGCAGGGCGCCACCGTGAAAATTATGTTTCTGCACGTTCCGGCAGCCTGGCTCGGCATGTTCGGTTGGGGACTGATGACTGTAGCCGCGCTCGGCACCTTGGTGTGGCGTCATCCGCTGGCGGACGTCGCCGGCAAAGCGGCGGCGCCGATCGGTGCGGCGTTCACTTTCATATGTCTCGTCACCGGCTCACTTTGGGGCCGCCCGACCTGGGGCACCTATTGGGTATGGGATGCGCGACTGACTTCAATGCTGGTGTTGTTGCTGCTTTATCTCGGCGTGCTAGCGCTCTACTGGACCGCTGAGGAGCCGGCCCGTGGCGCGCGTGCGGCGGCAATTCTGTCGCTGGTCGGCGCAGTCAATCTTCCCATTATCAAGTTCTCGGTCGACTGGTGGAACACGCTGCACCAGCCGGCCTCGGTATTTCGAATGGGCGGATCGAAAATCGATCCGGCGCTACTGACTCCCCTGTTAATCATGGCGCTCGCCTTCACGCTGCTGTTCGTGACGTTGCATCTCGCCGTCATGCGCAACGAAATTCTCCGCCGGCGTGTGCGAAGCATGCGATTAATGCAGGCACAGGAACTGGCGGAGGCGACATGAATCTCGGGCCGCACGCTGATTTCATCGTCGCCGCTTATGCGATGACCGTGTTCGTGGTGGCTGCGCTAGTGGCCTGGGTGGTGCTCGACTACTCGGCGCAGCGCCGCATTCTCGGAGATCTCGAAGAGCGCGGCGTGACAAGACGCTCGCAGCGCAAAGGCTAGACGATGAGCACCGCGTCGAGCGAAAGCTCAGGCAAAAAGAGCCGCAACGTCCTGATACTGTTGCCACTCCTCGTGTTCATCGCTCTGGCGGCGCTGTTCTTTTATCGACTCGGCACCGGAGATCCATCGCATATTCCATCCGCGCTGATCGGACGCCCGGTACCGGCGACCGACCTGCCGGCCCTGCCGGGGCTTGAACGCGATGGCAAGGCGGTCCCCGGCTTGAGCAGTGCGACATTC
>DASSLE010000186.1:0-2934 GCA_035689725.1 Pseudolabrys sp. | reverse complement strand
CCGTGATGAAGTTGTTGCCCTATCCGGCTGCGCATCACCCCTCGGGCTCCATCAAGTTTCAAGGTCGCGAACTGCTGACTATGCCGGAGCAGCAAATTCGCGAGGTGCGCGGCAATGACATCACGATTATCTTTCAGGAGCCGATGACCTCGCTAAATCCGCTGCACACGATTGAAAAGCAGATCCGAGAGATTTTATCACTGCATCAAGGGCTTGCGGGCAAGAACGCACGTGCCAGAATTATCGAATTGCTCGGACAAGTCGGGATCCCCGATCCGGCCGGCCGGCTCGGCAGCTATCCGCATCAACTGTCTGGCGGCCAGCGCCAGCGTGTCATGATCGCTATGGCGCTTGCCAACAAGCCTGACCTATTGATTGCGGACGAGCCTACGACGGCGCTCGACGTGACGGTCCAGGCCCAAATCCTGAAGCTGCTGAAGGACACGCAAACACAGCTCGGTATGTCGATGTTGTTCATCACCCATGACCTTGGCATCGTGCGCAAGCTTGCCGACCGGGTCTGCGTGATGCAACGTGGAAAGATTGTCGAGCAGGGCGAGGTCGAGCGCGTGTTCACCGCGCCTGAACATCCTTACACCCGTGCGTTGCTGGCCGCCGAGCCGAAGCCTGATCCGGCACCGCCCCGGCCGGATGCACCGGTTGTTATCGAGACAAAAGAGCTGAAAGTGTGGTTTCCGATCAAACGTGGTGTGCTGCGCAAGATTGTTGGCCACATCAAGGCAGTTGATGGTGTCAGCATCGAATTGCGAAAGGGTGAGACGCTCGGGGTCGTTGGCGAATCGGGCTCCGGCAAAACCACCCTTGGTCTCGCAATCCTGCGGCTGATCTCCTCTGCGGGGCCCATCGTGTTCATGGGGCACGATATCGAAAGCCTCAAATTCAAGCAGATGCGGCCCTTCCGCCACGCCATGCAGATCGTGTTTCAGGACCCGTATGGCTCATTGTCTCCGCGCATGTCGATATCGGACATCATCGAAGAGGGTCTATGGGTGCATCATCCAGGGCTACCAAAAGCAGAGCGCGAACGGCGCGTTGTCGCTGCGCTGAACGATGTCGGGCTCGACCCGCAGACCCGTTATCGCTATCCGCATGAGTTTTCTGGCGGCCAACGCCAACGCATTGCACTCGCGCGCGCACTGGTTCTGGGACCAACTTTCATTGTACTCGACGAGCCCACCAGCGCGCTCGACATGCTTATACAGTCGCAAATGGTCGACCTGCTGCGGGATCTGCAGAAGCGGCACGACCTTACGTATATGTTCATCTCCCACGATCTCCGTGTTGTGGCGGCATTGGCGAGCCGACTCTTGGTGTTGCGTAACGGCAAGATGGTGGAAGAGGGCGCGGCAGCAAAATTATTCAAGGCGCCAAAGACCGACTACACACGTGCGTTATTCGCTGCTGCCTTCAAGTTGGAAACTGCCCCCGAGGGCATAGTATCGCAGTAAGAACTATAGTGTCGCAGTAAGAACTTATGTCCAAACGGCGAGAGCTTGCAGATTTGCCTGCGGACATCCTTTTGTCGCGACCGCAGCTGCTCGCCAAAGCCTATCGCGACTATCACCGCTATAACGTGACCTTGAAGGATAATGACAGTCCGGTCGTGCAGGTGCGCGACGTGCTGATCGCCGGCAAGGTGGTGGTAGTAATACCGATCGACGTCGCGCGCCAGCAAATCGTATTGATCCGCCAGTTCCGTCTGCCCGCGCATCTCGCCAACGGCCGCGGCGATCTCGTCGAGTTTGTGGCGGGCCGCGTCGAGGCGGGCGAATCGCTGATCCAAGCGGCACGGCGCGAATGTACAGAGGAGATTGGTGTCGCGCCGGAAAAGCTCGTCGAACTGTTCACTTTTCTGAGTACACCCGGGGTCACGGACGAGGAGATTACGATCTTTGTCGCCGCCGTCGACGCTGCGAAAGTGCGCGAAGGCGCACTCACAACATCTGACGGCGAGCAGCTTTATGTCCACCGCGTTTCTATCGACGCCGCAGTCGGTGCGCTCGATCGCCACGCGGTGCATGGCAGCCCGGTGATCATCGGATTACAATGGCTGGCGCTCAATCAGGGTCGCGTCGCCGACCTTCTGAGCTAGGCCACCCGTTTCACCGCAGTGATTTCGTTCCCTGCCGCCTTGATACGCGGTATTGCTTCCGCGGCTGGTTCAAACGCAACCATCATGTGATGCGCGTTTGCGTGGATTAGGGTCTCGGGATTGCGAGCGATAGACACATGACCTTTCCAGAACAGCAGATCGCCACGGCGTAGACTCGCGAGTGACGACAATTTTCCGAGCGCCAGTTCCTGCATGTCGCTATCGCGTGGGCAAGCAATACCGGCGGCCTGGAGTGAGACTTGCACAAGGCCCGAGCAGTCGAGCCCGAGCGAGGTCTTGCCGCCCCACAAATAAGGCGTACCAAGAAATTGTTCGGCTACCGCGACAAAATCAGCCTGTCGCGCCTTGATTGGCGCCAGATAGACTTCCGGCACGTGCCATCCAGATACAGTCACGGCGAATCGCTCATCTTGCCGTGCGATTGCAAGCCGCGCTCCCATCGGCAGCGCAGCGATTGGAGGTAGCGTAATGTCCGGTCCTGGGAATGCTAACGCGCGCAGGACTGCAACCTTGTGGGTCGGGGCTGGGCCGCTTGGTACGAGTGAGTTGGCCGATAGCCATCCGACATAGCCGTCGGTTTCTAGCTGGCCCCAGGCCCAGCCCTCCTTGGTCGTTTCGTAAATCATCACCCGTTCGCCGAGCAGTGCTTCGCTGTCGAGTCTTGCGTCGTGCGATGGGGTGCGCCGCAGATCAGTGACCGGTTCGATCACCTGATGGCGGGTGCCTTCGACAAAGCGTTTAGCCTCAACCTGACCTTGCAAATACTTCGCCGCGATCTCGGGTCGAAAAGGATTTATGCG
>DASSLE010000185.1:0-10977 GCA_035689725.1 Pseudolabrys sp. | reverse complement strand
TAATAGGGGTCGATGTGCACGACCTTGATACCGAGCTTCGGGTTCTTCAGCCACTGCCGGCGCACGGTGCCTTCCTGCGCGCCGTAGGAGCCCGACGTGCTCTCCGGATCGGCCGACCAGAACACGATCATGTCGCAGTTCTGCAGGCAGTCTTCGACCGTGCCGTAGGTTTCCGACTGGCCGACACGCAGCGTGTAGCCCCAATGATGCACGGCACCCCAGTACCAGCCTTCCCAGCTATCGGGATTGTGGTGCACGCGCGTCATGCCGACCGCATTGGCGAAGCGGTAGAGCGCCGACAGGTAGTAGCCGATGTTGCCCCAAGTGTGATGCGAGCCGTGCGAGGTGGCGATCGCGCCGGGCCCGTGGTCGCGCCTGCAGCGCTTGATCTCGTCGGCGACGAGGTCGAGCGCGGCGTCCCAGGAGATACGCACGTATTCCGACTTGCCGCGGTTCTGTGGATTGCGTTTGCCGTTCGGATCGAAGTCGACGCGCTTCATCGGGTGCAGCAGCCGGTTGGGCGCGTAGACGATCGACTTGGCGTTCTGCCCGTGCGGAGCGAGCGTGGTCTTGCGCGGCGGCGTAAACTTCAGGCCGCGCGCACGAATCGTCCATGGCTGCGGGTCAGTGTCGTCAAAGTCGATCGGCGTCATGCGCACGATCTTGTCGTCCTTGACGGTGATAAACACCGGCCCGCCATTGGTCATGTTGCAATAGCGCATCGAGCCGTCCGGCATCGGCGTGCCGAATTTCCATTGCGCGGTCTGCATCCCCATGAGAATCTGCGCAAACCAGTTCGTCAGGTCTTCAGACCCCTCGACGCTCAGTGTGAAATCCTTCTGCGCATTGATCTGGTTGAGCCAGTTGATCGGCGGCGTCAGCAACGACGCACCGGTTGCGGCGTTCTTGAAGGCAAGCGTGATATCGGGCTTGGCGTGCAAGCCGGCGCGCGACCTGATCTTACCGTCGCGCAGCTCAATCCAGCGGCCAATGCCCTCGTCGCGCGCCTTGATTTGCGCCGTCAAATTTCGCTCTTTGAGACGTGCCGTAAAATGCGGATGCCGCCAGGCCGCAAACCTGAGGAGTTGCGTGAGCCCGATGAGAATGAATGCGAATTTCAGCCGCGAGAACATCGTGAGTTTCCCCACCTTGATCGATGCACGGATGACCGCCGTTACATTCGCCAATCCGGCGGACGCAACGGCGGTCATATTGTATGATGTTAGGTCATCCGTTCATGCGCTGAGTTTCGATTGCTATCAGTTGCCCTGGAACACCGGTTTCTGCTTGGCGACAAAGGCCTCGTAAGCTCGCTCATAGTCCTTGGTTTGCATGCAAATTGCCTGCGCCTGCGCCTCGGCTTCGATCGCCTCCTCGACGCCCATATTCCATTCCTGATGCAGGCACTTCTTGGTCATTGAGTTGGCGAAACTCGGACCATCCGACAATGCCTTGGCCAGCGCCTGCGCGTCGGCGAGCACATTCTCCGGTTCGCTCAGCTTGTTATAGAAGCCCCAGCGCTCGGCCTCGACGCCGTCCATGGCGCGGCCGGTATAAAGCAGCTCGGATGCGCGACCTTGGCCGATAATACGTGGCAGGATCGCGCAAGCGCCCATGTCAGCGCCGGCGAGGCCGACGCGCACAAACAGGAAAGCGATTTTGCTGCGCGCCGTGCCGACGCGCAAATCCGACGCCATGGCGATGATCGCGCCCGCGCCGGCGCAGATGCCGTCAATCGCCGCAACGATCGGCTGCGGGCAGGCCCGCATCTCCTTGACGAACTGACCCGTCATACGCGTGAAGGCGAGCAGGCCCGCCATGTCATCCTTGCGCTGCATCTCGACCAACGGACCGATGATTTCGTGCACGTCGCCGCCGGAGCAGAAATTGCCACCAGCACCGGTGATCACGATGTTCTTGATGTCGTCCGCATAAGCGAGGTTGCGGAACGTATCGCGCAACTCGGCGTAGGACTCGAGCGTCAGCGGATTCTTCCGTTCTGGCCGGTTCAAGGTGATGGTCGCCACCTTGCCGTCGACATTCCAAAGGAAATGCTTTGGTTTGAAATTGGAAAAATCGAGTCCGGCGGGGCGAAAGCGTGCCGCGGCGTCGCCACCACCCACACCTTTAGCCATTGCAACTGCAGTCATCGATGCCTCCATTTTACTGTGCGCATGATCTTCTCCGAAAACCGGCTCCCGCTTTTCGCAATCATGCGCTAACCTGCGAAAGTGAGCCCGCCGCTCACGCTCATCACCTGGCCGGTGATATAGTCGGCTTGCGGGCTGGCGAAGAACAGCACGGCGTCAGCGATTTCCTCCGGCTTGGCGAAGCGCCGGAACGGGATCGCCTTGAGGAAAGCCTCGCGCAGCTTCTCCGAGCGGGTGGCGAGCATCGGCGTATCGGTCGGCCCCGGGCAAATGCAGTTGACGTTGATCGAGTAGCGGGCGACTTCGCGCGCGAGCGACTTGGTGAAAGCGATAAGCCCGCCTTTGGCGCCGGCATAAACCGTCTCGCCGCCGCTACCGACGCGTCCAGCATCGCTGGCGATATTGATAATCTTGCCGCCGTTAGCGGCGATCATCGGCGGCAGCAGCACTTGGGTCAGATGCGCCGGACCGGCGAGGTTGATGGCTATCACCCGGTTGATGAAATCCGGAGAATTCTGAATGTAGGGTTGTATATCGCCCCAGCCGGCACCGTTCACCAGAATGTCGATGCGCGGATATTTTTTCAGCACTTCGGTGGCGGCGGCTCGGATCGAGTCGGAATTGCCCATATCGATAGCGGCGAAATCGACATTGAGATTGGTGCCGGCGACTTCCTGCTTTAACTCTTCGCCTTTGGCGGCGTTGATGTCGGCGCAGATCACCCTTGCACCCGCGCGGGCAAACGCCATCACCGTGGCCTTGCCGATGCCGGAGGCACCGCCGGTGACCAGTACAATCTTGCCGTCGAATTTCATCGCGCTGCTCCCGTCTTTCCCTGCATCGAAGGCTCAGCCGAACCAGCAAAAAAAACATCGACGCGCTGGCGCGTCGCGGCATCGTTAAGCAACAGTCGGGTAAATTCTAATTCGTCACTATACCCGCCGCGATCTTTTGGCACGGCCGCTGAGATGCAGTTCTTGCAGGCTGTAAGCGCAGCGGCCGAAAGACTTGCGATGCGGTGAGCAATCTCGGCGGCGCGCTGCGGGAGTTCGACGCGCGGCGCCGTCCAATGGATCACGCCGAGCCTTTCCGCAGCCGCGCCATCGATTATCTCGGCGCCCAGAATTAGTCTTGCGGCGAGCGCAGGGCCGCATAAGCGGGTGAGGCGCTGCGTTCCGCCGGCGCCAGGGATTAATCCGAGCCGAGCCTCAGGCAGCCCCAAGTTGGCTTCGGTTGCCGCTATCCGCAGATCACACGCCAACGCCAATTCAAGCCCACCGCCCATCGCCGCGCCGCCAATCTCGGCCAAGGTAACTTGGGGCAACCGCTCGATCCGAGCGTAAAGCCGCTGGATGCTGGCTACGTAGGCATACATACGGTCGGCGCCGTCGGACGCGTCCATGCGCGCGCGAACTTCCTTGAGATCGGCGCCTGCACAAAAAACTTTTTGGTCCGAGCGGATATGCAACACGGTGTAGCGCGGGCCGTTGGCTAATTGGTCGAGCTTTGCGTCGAATGCTCGCACCCATTCTTCACTGATCGCGTTAACCGGAGGATGGCTCAGCGTCAGGGTGGTCACAGCATCCTTTGTGTCCGTCAGAAGCATTTTCAGTTCCGCCGTTCTCGCTGTGTTTCGGCGACGATCGCGCGGCCGATGACCAGGCGCTGAATGTCGTTTGTGCCCTCATAGATCTTACTTCCCCGCACGGCCCGGAAAATCCGCTCAACACCGTAATCGGTCATATAGCCGGCGCCGCCCATCGTCTGAATTGCGTCGGAACAGATGCGCTCGGCTGCCTCGGTGGAAAACAGTTTCGCCATCGATGCTTGTTTGAGACAAGGCAGTCCTTGACTGCGTAAGGCGGCTGCATGGAGTACGAGCTGGTGTGCGGCCTCGAGTTGGGTCGCCATGTCGGCTAGGCGGAAAGCGACGGCCTGATGTTCGATAATCGCCTTGCCAAAGGCCTTGCGCTCCTGCGCATAGCCGAGCGCTATCTCATAAGCCGCACGGGCCATTCCTACGGCTTGCGCAGCGATGCCAATACGTCCGCCTTCCAGATTGGCAAGTGCAATATGATAACCTTGGCCCTCAGCGCCGAGCCGGTTCTCCTCTCCCACGCTGAGATCCTCGAAGCGCACTTCACACGTGTCGGACGCGTGTTGCCCCATCTTGCTCTCAATGCGACCGACACAATAACCGGATTGCCGTGTTTCAACGATGAAGCAGCTTATGCCTCGTTTGCCGAGCGTGAGGTCCGTAGCAGCAAAGACCAGAGCAACGTCGGCGTTCTTGCCCGAAGTGATGAACTGCTTTGTTCCATTGAGAATGTAGCTTCCGCGCCGGCGCTCGGCACGCGTTCGGATAGCGCCGGCGTCCGAACCGCTCTGCGGTTCGCTGAGGCAGAAAGCGCTCAAAAACTCACCCCGCGCCATCGGCCGCAAATATTTTTCCTTCTGCGCCGGCGATCCGTACGCGACCAGCGGCATGCAGCCAACTGAGTTATGGCCGCTCATTATTGTCGAGACCGCGCCATCGCCGGCCGCAATTTCCTCCAGCGCAAGCGCATATGCAACGTAATCGGAACCGGACCCGTCCCATTCCAGCGGCACTGTCATCCCCATGAAGCCGAGCCTGCCCAATTCGCGCAGAGCCTCCTGCGGAAATACGGCTTGACTATCCCACTCGGCCGAATGGGGCAGCAAGGAGCGCTGCGCGAATTCGCGTGCGATGTCTCGAACCTGTTCCTGTTCCTCGGTCAGCAGCATCATTCCCTACTCAGCCGCTTCGCGGCGCATAGTCTCGCGCGCTTTCATCACTTCCCGCGCCACGATCAGTTTTTGCACTTCGGTTGCGCCCTCGTAGATGCGCAAAGCGCGAATTTCGCGATAAAGCGCCTCGACCTTAACGCCAACTCGTACGCCATTACCGCCGAACAACTGCACAGCGCGATCGATCACGCGTTGCGCCATCTCGGTCGAAAACGCCTTTGCCGTCGACGCTTCACGCGTGATACGCGCCGCGCCGCGATCTTTTTCCCAGGCCGCGCGATAGACCAGCAGCGCGGCGGCATCGATGTCGATCGCACTATCCGCGATGGCGGCCTGGGTGAGTTGGAGATCCGCCAGTGGTGCTCCGAACATGTTGCGTGTTGCCACGTGATCGCTCATTTCATGGAAAGCGCGGCGTGCCAGCCCGAGTGCCGCAGCAGCGACCGTGGATCTAAAGATGTCGAGCGTCGCCATTGCAACCTTGAAGCCCTCGCCCGGCCCACCGAGTCGATTTGCGAGCGGCACTCGACAGCCGGTGAAGCGAAGGGTGGCGAGCGGATGTGGAGCAATAATATTGATCCGGCCAGCGACCTCGAGACCCGGCGTATCAGCCTCGACGATGAAGCTTGACAATCCCCTCGCGCCAGGCGCCTCGCCAGTTCGTGCAAAAACTACATAGTGATCTGCGATCCCGCCGTTGGAGATCCAGGTCTTTATCCCATCAATGCGAACATGTGCCGGGCCATCCTTGGTCGCGGTCGTTGTTAGCGCGCTCACATCGGAGCCGGCCTCCGGTTCCGTTAGCGCAAAAGCCGCAATATGAAGGCCGTCGCGCACCGGCGGCAAATATTTGGCTTTCGTCTCGTCGTTACCGAAAAGCGATATCGAACCGGTCCCTAGGCCCTGCATGGCGAAGGCAAAATCGGCGAGGCTGTCGTACCAGGCGAGAATTTCGCGCGCAGCGCAAAGCGTGCGCACATCGAGTTTTTCCGACAAACCGCCGTATGCTGCCGGCACAACAATCCGCAGCCAACCCGCCTTACCCAACGCACGAACGAGCGCCCGGCAAGATTTATCAACGTCTGTGTGATCGATGTATTGGCCAGCCTCTTTGTCAGCCCATTTTGAAAGTGCCAGGCCAAATTGACGGTGGTTTTCGGCAAAGAAAGGCCAAACAAAATGCGAGAGCGGCGGCATTAGCGCTCCCCACCGTGTGCATTAAGCTCTTTGTCACGCAGCATGAAGCGTTGGATTTTACCAGTCGCGGTCTTAGGCAAACTGTCGATAAATTCAATCCAGCGCGGATATTTCCAGGGACCGATGGTGCGCTTTACATGAACCTTGAGCTCTTCATAAAGCGCGCGGCTACCATCGTTTTCCCGGCGGTCCCTAAGCACCACAAATGCCTTTGGCTTGATAAGGCCGTTGTCGTCTTCGGACGGAACGACGGCCGCCTCGAGAACCTTGGGGTGGCTGATTAATGCGTCCTCAACCTCGAATGGTGAAACCCAAATGCCGCTAACTTTGAACATATCATCAGTGCGGCCGCAGTAGGTATACACGCCGTCCTGTCGCCGCAGATATTTGTCGCCAGTGCGGGTCCACTTGCCCACAAATGTGTGGCGCGATTTTTCGCGCTGATTCCAATATCCGGCCGCCGCCGATTCACCGCATACTAAAAGCTCTCCAATTTCATTGTCGCGAACTTCGTTCCCAGCATCGTCAACGAGCCTGAGATCGTAGCCATCTACCGCCACGCCAGAGGTGCCGTATTCCACGGCGTTCGGAAGATTGGTCAGAAAAAGATGCCCCATCTCAGTCGAGCCGACGCCGTTCACGATGTCGAGACCGAATCGTTGCCTCCAGGTCAGGCCAACATGCGCGGGCAAGGGCTCGCCTGCCGAAAAGCAGAGCCGCAATCGGCTCGACATGTTTTCCGCCGTACATTCGGGATCGGAGAGCATTGCCGCATAAAGTGTAGGCACCGCAAAAAACATCGTCGCCTGGTAGCCCCGCAGCATTTCGAACACCGTCTGCGGGGTCGGCCGTTCAGGGTAAAATACTGAAGTTGCTCCCACCAACATCGGGCAGAAGATCGCGTTGCCGAGGCCATAGGAGAAAAATAGCTTCGCCGCAGAAAACACGACGTCGTCTTCCCGATAACCGATGCGACGCTGGCCGGCGTTTTTTGCCATAACCATCGGGTTCGAGTGGACATGCATCACGCCTTTCGGCATTCCGGTCGTACCAGACGAATAAAGCCAGTAAGCGACTTCATCCGCACTCGTTCTGGCCGGCGCCGAGCCTTCGTTCTCAGCCGCCAGCAGAGTGTCCAGGCGTGGCACCGATGTCGGGCCTCCACCAACGACGACGATTGTCTTAAGATTTGGCAGGTCCCTCCCGGCTTCCTGGATGATCGGGAGCAACGCAGTTGATACAAAAACAGCCTTGGCACGTGAGTCTTCGAAAAGGTAGCGATACTGGTCGACTGTCAGCCGCGTATTGACCAGAACCGGCACGATACCGGCCCGGATGGCGCCCCAGAACAACACTGGAAAATCGACCGTGTCGAGCAATACAAGCGCAATTCTATTTTCTGGTTCGATGCCCATGCGCGCCAACATCGGGCCAATGCGCGCTGTCGCATCCCGCAACTCCCCGTAAGTTAAATTGCGAGCCGGATCGATAAAAGCGGTCTTGTCGCCCCTCCCTTCAGCGACATTCCGATCTACAAAATCGACAGCAGCGTTATAGTCGCGAAGCGCCATCATCAGCCTCGCCAAGAATGCTCTATTTTTAAAACTTAGAGACTAATCACCGGCCAATCCTTGACTTCGGTCAGGTAATTCACGCAACGGACGTCGTAATCTGCTGAGTTACCTTGATTTTTGTCATGGAAACACCCTGTCAAACGACGCATTTTTATGCAGGAGCAGTCCGATGCATGCGCCGGGGTCACAGCCAAAAAAACGTCTGTTGAGAGTGAAGGTTAACGGCCGATGGCGCGAAGACGCCGTGGCCGAGCGGGATCTACTCGTCGACTATTTGCGCGAAGTCGCTCACCTCACCGGTGTGAAAATCGGCTGCGATGGTGGTGAGTGCGGTGCGTGCACGGTCCTGGTCGATGGCGAAGCAGTTCCGTCCTGCATTACGCTCGCAGTCCGTTGCGAGGGCCGTCACATTGAAACGATTGAAGGCTTAGCGACCCAGGGCCGGCTCAGCCGATTGCAGCGCGCCTTCCACGAGAAGCTCGGCACTCAATGCGGTTTCTGCACCCCTGGAATGATTATGGCAGCTGAGGCTCTCTTGCGACGCAATCCAACGCCGACTGAAAATGAAATACGCGCCGCGTTATCGGGGAATCTCTGCCGATGCACTGGCTATGTGAAAATTATCGAGTCGGTGCAAGCGGCGGCGGGGCAACCTCATGACTGCTGATCCAATCATAGGCGGTCGGCTCTCTCGCCCCGGCGTTCCCCTTATTGATGGTATTGAAAAGGTCACTGGTCGCGCCCGCTACACTGCGGACCTCGATCATGCCGACGCTTTGGTCGGGCGCATACTGCGTAGTCCGGTAAGCCATGGCGAAATCATCCGGCTGGATGTTTCAAAGGCGCGCTCGCTCGATGGCGTTATTGCCCTCGTTACTGGCGACGATTGTCCATTCACCTACGGTGTCTTGCCAGTTGCCATGAATGAATATCCGATGGCGCGCGAACGAGTGCGCTACCGCGGCGAACCAATCGCTGCAGTTGCCGCCATAGATGCCGCGACCGCCGAGCGCGCCATTAATTTAATCGAATTGGAGTTGCGGAGATTGCCGGCGTATTACACCTCAGAGGAAGCTCGTGCGCTGGGCGCGACGTTGCTGCACGACAATAAGCCCGGCAATCTCGAGCGTGAAGTGCATCATGAATTTGGCAATTGGCAGGAGGGCTTGGCGACGGCGGATCTTGTCCGTGAAGAAAAGTTCAGTTGCGCGGAAGTCAACCACGCGCAGATTGAGCCGCATGCCTGCCTCGCCAACTATGATCCGCTAACTGCGCGGCTTACCGTCCAATCCGTATCCCAGGTTGGCTATTACCTGCACCTCATGCTCGCACGATGCCTCGAGATGGATTCCTCGCGCATCCGCGTGGTGAAGCCATTTGTTGGCGGCGGGTTCGGTGCGCGCGTCGAAGTCCTCAATTTTGAAATCATAACGGCGCTTTTAGCCCGCGCCGGGGCTGGAAAAGTCCTCATGCAATTGAGCCGGGAGGAGACATTTCTAACCCACCGCGCGCGCCCACAAACGGACATGACATTGCGGATTGGAATGCGTCGCGACGGAAAAATTACCGCTTGCACTTGCGAAGTTGTGCAGCGTGGCGGCGCCTATGCTGGATACGGCATTGTAACGATTTTGTATGCCGGTGCGCTGTTACAAGGGCTGTATGATATTCCGGCAATCAAATACAACGGGTATCGCGTCTATACCAATCTGCCGCCGTGCGGCGCCATGCGCGGTCACGGATCTGTCGATACGCGCCACGCCTTCGAATGCCTGCTCGACCGCATGGCCCGCGATCTCGGGCTTGACCCATTTGCCGTGCGTCGCGCCAATCTTCTGCATGCGCCGACCCGCACCCTGAACGATCTGATGGTCAATAGTTGTGGCCTAGCGGAGTGCCTTGATCGCGTCGAGCGTGCCAGCGGTTGGCGCGACCGCATTGGCAAGTTACCGGCGGGCAAGGGACTTGGCATGGCTTGCTCGCACTATGTCAGCGGCGCGGCCAAGCCCATTCATTGGACCGGCGAGCCGCACGCGGTCGTCAACGTACGGCTCGATTTCGACGGCGGCATCACCGCGCTGACCGGCGCCGCCGATATTGGTCAAGGCTCTTCGACAATGGTGGCCATTTCAGTGGCGGAAACGCTCGGCGTAGCCCTCGATCGCATCAGAGTGATCGCGGCGGATAGCGCCGTGACCCCAAAGGATAACGGGGCATATTCGTCCCGCATTACCTTCATGGTTGGCAACGCCGCCATCGATGCGGCAAAAAAGCTTAAGGCAATCCTGGTGGACGCGGCCGCGCGTAAACTCGAAGCGCGACCTGAAGATATCGAGCTGGTTGGCGAAGTCTTTCGCATCGACAGCGGCCAACAAGCCAGCCTTCCGTTTGCCGAAGTGGTGAAAGCCGCGCTGGTCGACCGCGGCGCAATCACGGTCAGCGGAACCTTTACTTGCCCACCGGAGTCGCAGGGAGGCCGTCATAAGGGCGGAGCCGTCGGCTCAACCATGGGCTTCAGCTACGCCGCACAGGTCGTAGAAGTCAGCATCGACGACGCAACTGGTGCGGTGAGCGTCGACAAGGTCTGGGCCGCGCTGGATTGCGGGCACGCCATCAATCCATTGGCCGTGGAAGGGCAGATTCAAGGATCGGTATGGATGGGAATGGGACAAGCAATGTGCGAGGAAACCCGCTACCTCGATGGCTTGCCAGGCCATGCAAGCTTTCTTGAATATCGCATGCCGACTGCCGCGGAATCCCCGCCGATCGAGGTCCAAATCGTGGAAAGCCGGGATCCATTCGGGCCGTTCGGCGCCAAGGAAGCAAGCGAAGGTGCCCTCGCCGGCTTTCCGCCAGCTTTGGTCAACGCGATAGCCAACGCAATCAATATCGATCTCGGTGAACTACCAGTGACGCCTGACCGCATTATGGATGCACTAATCCACCGCCGCCGGCAGGCGAGGCTCGCCAGCACCCTCAAGGTCACATCATGAGTACATCTATGGCCGAGTTCCGCCTTGTCCAGCCGGGCACTGTCAATGAAGCGATTGCGGCGCGCCTCAAGCAACCGGGTAGCCGCTTCATCGCAGGAGGCACGGATCTCATCGTGAACATGCGGCGCGGCATTACCCGCCCCGATCTGCTTATCGATCTTTCAGGCATCGACGAACTGACCGAGATTACGGCCAATGAGCTTGGCATGGTGATCGGCACAGGCGTGACCCTAGCCGCACTTACTCGCAACCCAGAGATCGCCGGTCGTTACCGCGCGCTTGTGCAAGCAGCCG
>DASSLE010000184.1:0-3440 GCA_035689725.1 Pseudolabrys sp. | reverse complement strand
CGTCGAGATCGACGATATTGCCCTTGCGGAGCGATGAAGCGATGACCTTCACGAGAATGATCCTTGATTTAATTGCGGCGGGGGGCCGCGGTTTCGGGCCGCACCATAGCGATCTTCTCGCCCGATGCCAGCTTTTCCCGCCGGTCATATGGTCGAGGTAAGTGTGCCGAAAAGCCCGCCATTCTGGAGTGCCAGTGCGTACGCCGCCCGCAGACCCTACCTGCTGGCGCGCGGCCGCATCGCGGCGGCCCTGCGGGCATGGTTCGCGAAGCGAGGGTTTGTGGAAGTCGAGACGGCAGCTCTTCAGGTGTCGCCCGGCAATGAGACGCATCTGCACGCCTTCGCCACCGACCTGATCGGGCCGGATGGGAAACACCGGCCGCTGTATCTGCATACATCGCCGGAATTCGCATGCAAAAAACTCTTGGCGGCGGGCGAAACTCGCGTCGTCGATTTTGCGCGCGTGTTCCGCAACCGGGAACGCGGTGCGTTACACCATCCCGAATTCACCATGCTGGAATGGTATCGGGCGAATGAAAGCTATGAAGCGCTGATGGATGATTGCGCGGCAATATTGGCGGAAACGGCGCGCGTCGCTGACACAGAGGAATTCCGTTTTCGGGATAGAACTGTCGACCCCTATGCGGCTCCGGAGCGGCTGACGGTCGCTGATGCGTTTGCGCGCTACGCCGGCGTCGATTTGCTGGCTACGGTAGGCAAGGGCAGGGGCGATCGGACAGCGCTTGCTGCAGAGGCGATCAAGGCTGAGATCGCCATTGCGCAAGACGATACCTGGGGCGACATCTTCAGCCGCATTCTGGCCGAACGCGTAGATCCCCATCTCGGGATTGGCCGCGCGACTGTACTATATGAATACCCGCTGCCATCGGCCGCATTGGCACGGCCAAAGCCGGGCAGTGATAAGGTTGCCGAGCGTTTCGAGCTTTACGTCTGTGGAGTCGAGCTTGCCAACGCTTTTGGTGAGCTGACAGACGTCGCCGAGCAGCGCGCTCGCTTTCAGACCGCAATGACAGAAAAGAAACGCATTCATGGCGAGCGCTATCCGGTTGATGCGGATTTTATCGACGCTTTGGGGTGGATGCCTCAGGCCAGTGGGATCGCCCTCGGTTTCGATCGGCTGGTGATGCTGGCGACTGGTGCACAAAGTATCGACCAAGTGATCTGGACGCCCGTTGTCGAGCCTGAGTGAATAGAAAGAGGAACAGCCATGACGACGTTACGCACACCTGCGCAACTCTGCGAGCACGGTCTGGTGCCGCCAGGGCGACAGCCGGTGCTGGACGCGGTTGCCGCTCGTTATGCGGTGGCGCTGCCGGCGGCGTTGGCGCAATTGATCGACCACGCGGATTCCCAGGATCCAATTGCTCGCCAATTCGTTCCCGACCTTGCGGAACTGGTTCATCGTCCTGAGGAGCTTAACGATCCGATCGGTGACGACGCATGTAGTCCTATGGAAGGCATTGTTCATCGCTATCCCGACCGCTTGTTACTCAAGCTGACCCATATCTGTGCGGTCTACTGCCGTTTTTGCTTCCGCCGCGAAATGGTCGGACCGGGCAAGCCGAATGCGCTGTCGCCGAAAGCAGTGGCGGCCGCACTCGAATACATCCGAACACATCCGGAAATCTGGGAGGTCATCCTCACCGGAGGCGATCCGTTGGTTCTGTCGGCGCGGCGGCTACGTTCGGTAATGAAAGCCCTTGCAAATATTGATCACGTCAAGGTCGTTCGAATTCACACGCGCGTACCGATCGCCGATCCCGCGCGGATCACGCCGGACTTGGTACGTGCGATAAAGATCAAGGGAAAGCCGACCTATGTGGCCGTGCACGTCAATCATCCGCGCGAATTAAGCGCGCATGCGCGTGCGGCATGCGCGCGGATGGCAGATTCCGGAATTCCACTCATCTCGCAGACGGTGCTGCTGGCCGGCGTCAATGATAGTCCGGAGGTGATGGTCGGGCTGATGCGGACCTTGGTCGAATGCCGGATCAAGCCATACTACCTGCACCACGGCGATCTCGCGCCCGGCACCAGTCATCTACGCACAGAGATCACCACCGGGCAGGAACTGATGCGAAGCCTTCGCGGACGGGTGTCGGGCCTGTGTCAGCCGACCTACGTGCTCGACATTCCTGGTGGCCACGGAAAGTCGCCGATTGGCCCGAATTACATCGATTGCATCGGCTCAAATAGCGCCGCGCATTTTGTCGTGGAGGACTTCAAAGGACAGCGGCACCAATATCCAGTGCACCACCTAATGCCGAATCGACAGGAGATCGAGCAGGGCCGCCGCCACCGCGAGCGTGGCGAAGCCGATAAACACCACCGCGATCACGGCGTGCCAGACAAAGGCCACGTCGCGCCGGAGCGCTGACACCACGTTCTTGCTATTGATCATCGCCTGACGCTCCCTGGAGAGCTCGCTGCAGGACAACCAAGTGTACCTGCTAAGGAATCATCCGGCCCATAATTTGTATGTTAAAAAACGCGTGAATAGTACGGCATCTTCGCATGGCAGCCATGAGTAGCTCCGGTTTGGCAATGCCGCCGGTAGGGGCGCCGATGCACCGGGAAAGATCCGTGAAAATCCCGGATTTGCCCGCTTTTTGATCAACCTCAAAGCTTGCGCGGAGAGCTGCGCTTCTGATGGGCCCGAGGTGGCGCTTGCCGCCGAAGCCATTGTAGTCGTCATCGGACCATGGACCGCCGGAGCGATGCTTGGCGGCGCGCTTGAGAGCCAGCGTGTGCTCATTCAATGCCGTCACGGTATCGCTGCACAAAAAAAATTATTTTGCACGCAAAAGAACGAAGCGCGAAGCGTCGCCGGGACTTAGCCGGACACTCGACAGAAATGATCTGTGCAATTGTCCATAAGTTATTGATTTCGCTGGCGCGCCCTAGGGGAGGCGCCAGTGACCCGAAGAAATCCCTGTAAATCCTAAAGAAGTTGGCTTCGCTGCCGAGCGCTTGATACCAGTCAAGAGTACCACTGTGCAAGACTGAGCGCGGCTAAGCGGTTCGTTAGCAAAGAAATCGACCGCGGGCTTTCATTCAGCGTCAAGCGTCAAAGCCGCCGCGCGCAGACACAGCGTGGATGATGCGCGCCATGTGCTAATGACCCAAGGCGGACATGCACTCGCGCCGACGATGGAACGAACACGTCAGCCCTGGCGGGGTGATGTGGTCTGAGGCGGCCCCAACGTGTTGAACCGAGCTTTTTGCTCATCGGTTAGAGAGCCATAGAAGCTGGCAAGCGCAGGGCGTACCGTCTTAATGGCCGCTGCCATTGCATCGAGGCGCTTTCCAACGGCGTCAAATCGATCCATTGGTGATTGTGGCGTCTGGGTAGGGCAGGATGCCTGCAACTGATTGGCAGCCTCCGTTGACGCGATCTTTAGCCTGGCGAACGCGTCTTG
>DASSLE010000183.1:0-4562 GCA_035689725.1 Pseudolabrys sp. | reverse complement strand
CCTGCAAAGCTCTGACTGCGCACCAATGCGTGGCTTCAATATCCGCGCGGTGGGTAGTAGGGCGGTGGCGGTCTGTAGTAGCCCTGAGCTCCGCTGTAATAGGGATCGCCAAACAAGCGCCCGGATAAGCCTTGGCGCCGTTGGGCATAGTAATTGTCGCCGGGCTCGGACCAGTCGGAATCCGCCTGACGGTAAGCCGGCCTCGCGACCTTATATTCGCCGCCCGGGGTAACGCCGGTCAGTACAACCTCCGTATTCTTCAAGCCATTCTTCTTCACCAGCACATAAAGCGTGGCGGCATTTTGAGGCGAGATACGCACGCAGCCATGCGAAACGGCTTTACCGAGAGTCTTCACCTCATAGCTGCCATGGATGGCATGCCCATCCTTCATAAAGAAAATGGAATGTGGCATGGGGGAGTTGTCCCACTCTTTGCTATACCAGACTTCGTTCATAGAGGTTGCAGTATAAGTTCCTGATGGAGTTGAATATCCTGCTCGACCAGTTGATACCGGCCAATCATATTTTTGCACCCCATCTAAAAAAACCGTCATTTTTTGTTTGGTTTTGTCGATGTTGATGAGGAGGGCGGAGCCAGACTTTTCGGTTCCAGGATCGAATTCAGGCTGTGTGCCCGCAGACTTAGAATCGGCTCTCACGGCCGTAGAATTGGTCTCGCTGCTCGGGGTAAGCGCATTAGAGTCAGATTTTGGCGTTGCCGGATTGGAGCTGGTAGGCCCACTCGTTGATTTGGACTGGGCCTGAGCGCCGGCGGTACCGGTGCTTTGAGTCTCGGAATCAGAGCTGGTCTGCGCGACCAGAGGAAAGGCGAGCATCGCCAAAACGGGGACGATTACCAGGCTGCCGAAATATTTCGGGGAAGCTAATAAGCGCATTGCCGTCCTTCAAATGAATAATCTTTTTGCGCCTCTGATTGCCCAGCATTGACCTAAACCAACGCCACGAGAGGTAAGGCGAATGGCGCGACGGGGCGGCAGGCAAGTGGTGAGCAACGTCGGACTGTATTTTGCCGCCTATATCGTGTCGTCCTCTGCAACCGCGGTTAGGAGCATTTATCTTCCTCAATGCGCACCATTGCAATAAAGTTCCACCCGCCTCTGCCACCCGCCGCCAGCGTCGATCATCTGCACCGCTATATCGAGCTTTTGTTTGAGCCCGCAAAGCGTAGAGGAAAGGAAATCTCATGAGCGCGAACAACACATTTAAATGACTACAAAACGTCGTTGTTAATCTCGTGCCTTGCTGAGCGCGTGCTGGATGACCTGCTGATCGTTGCTCGTAAATTGCGCCGGTCCGACCTTGAAAGTCAGCTTGTCGATAGTGCCGGTGAAACGGAACGGCGGCCGGTAGTCGGCATTATTCACTCCGGTTCGAGTATCGACACCAACGTCAAAGGTTTCATCGAACGGCATGGTGAAAGGAGTGGTCCGCGGGATCTTTTTGGTTTCAGCTTCCGCGCCATCGACCTTTAGGACACCTGTGCCGCCTTTGGCGAGCCCTGGACCGTCATAAGTAAATTCAAAGGCGACTGAATGTTTGCCCGGCGTCAGCGGCGCTGATGCCGCCCAGCGGAAACGCTCCATCCCGAGCAGATTGTAGGTGAACACCGGCTTGCCATCGACGACATAGAAGCCGTACCCGCTGGTTTCGCCACCCTGCGTCGCAAGCATGCCTTCAACACCACTGGCCGGCACCTGGATGTCGGCAGTGATGGTGAATGAGCGACCTAGGAACGGTGGTGCATTGCCCGCTGGAATCCCGGAAATCTCGCCGGTGTAAGTAAATTCGTTGATTCCGGCGGTCGCGCTTGGCCGTGGCGTCAGGACGCGCACGAAGGCTCGGTTGTCAAGCGGGAAGACCTGGTACTTCGCCGCTTCCTGCAAAAAGACTTTCTGAAGCTCTGCAATCTTGTCTGGGTTCTTCGCTGCAAGGTCATTCGCTTGCGAATAGTCGTCGGTTAGGTTGTACAGTTCCCATTTGTAGCCGGTGAGGACGTCGGGCAACGTCATATTGAGCACGGGTGACCACGGCGCAATCGGCGGGGTAGTCGCTGCATACCAACCCTCGTGATAAATCCCACGGTAGCCACCCATCTCGAAATACTGCGTCGTACGACGGGACGGCACATTCGTATTGGCCTTATCGAAGGTGTACATCATGCTTACCCCCTCGATCGGCGCCTGTTTGATGCCATCAACCGTATCTGGCGCTTTAATTCGCGTCGCGTCCAGAAACGTCGGCACGATATCAATCATGTGATGGAATTGCGTGCGGATACCGCCCTTGTCTTTGATGACCGCCGGCCATGAGATGGCCATGCCCTGCCGAGTGCCACCAAAGTGTGAGGCGATCTGCTTGGTCCATTTAAAGGGCGTATCAAATGCCCAGGCCCACGGCACCGCCATATGCGGATCTGTACCGGGCAAGCCCCAGCCGTCGTAATGCGCCATGTTGGCGGCCATGGGGACTTCGGTGACGCCGTTGTATCCCAGATAGGTATTGAACGCGCCAGTCATTGTTCCTTCCGCGCTCGTTCCATTGTCACCAGAAATGTAAATGATCAGTGTGTTATCCAGCTTGCCAAGGTTCTCGACCTCTTGGATTACGCGACCGATCTCGTGATCAGTATAGGCGACGTAGGCCGCAAACACCTCGGCTTCGCGGGCGTAAAGTTTCTTCTGTTCAGCGCTCAAACTATCCCAGGTCGGGAGTTCGTTCGGCCACGCGGTTAGTTGGGCGTTGGCGGGAATGACGCCTAACCGCTTCTGGTTCGCGAAGATCTGTTCGCGCATGGCATTCCACCCCATGTCGAACTTACCCTTGAATTTTTCAATCCACTCCTTCGTCGGATGGTGAGGCGAATGAGTGCCGCCGGGCACGTAATAGAGGAAGAAGGGTTGGTCGGGCGCAGCCGCGTTCAGCTCCCGCATGTAGCGGATGGCGTCGTCAGCCATCGCCGTGGTGAGATTCCAATCGGACTTGCCGATCCACGGGAAAATTTGTGTGTGGTCCTGGTAAAGATACGGCGTCCATTGGCTGGTTTCGCCGCCCATGAAACCGTAAAAATAATCAAAACCCATTCCCGACGGCCACTGATCGAACGGACCTGCGGTGCTGATCTGGTACGACGGCGTATTGTGATTTTTGCCGAACCATGATGTGGCGTAACCGTGTTCCCTGAGGATCGTGCCGATGGTCGCCTTGTCTCTAGTGATGATGGAATCGTAGCCGGGAAAACCCGTCGATATTTCACTGACGACACCAAAACCGCTGGAATGATGATTTCTTCCGGTGATCAGTGCGGCACGGGTTGGCGAGCAGAGCGCGGTGGAATGGAATTGCGTGTAGCGCAATCCATTCGCCGCGATGCGGTCCATGGACGGCGTTGGAATAACACCGCCGAAGGTACCAGTTACGCCGTAGCCCTGATCGTCGGTCATTATGAGGAGCACGTTGGGTGCTCCCGTGGGCGGCACCACGCGGGCCGGCCAGTAAGGCTTCGATTCGGTAGCCCGTTCTTTGATAATCCCCTCAAATTTCTGAGGTGGCGGGGGCAATTGGCTACCTTCAATCGAAATCGTCGCGCTAGGCGCACCGGGTGTACCGGTAGTTTGTTGCGCCCATGCCGCAGCAGAACCGACAGCCAGAATGCTTGCTAGCGAGAAAATGGCGTGCCTGATTTTCATGACATGAACCCCTCGTCTCGCTCTGTGGATTAAAAACAGCAATGAATAAATGAGCCAATCTGGCGCGGCTTTGATTCAGATCAACACATCGATGAAACCGTTGTGACCGGCGTATTGAGGAACGGAAAGAGCGAAACGTGCGCGCAAACGTTGGACCATGTCTGCTTCTGGCCCTTAGATTGTTCCGCCTCGTTCTCGAATCCATGATGGAACTGATTTTTGCTGCGGTGCATGAGTCCGCTATTGGCACTTAGCAAACATTGAAAATCTACCTGCCGATGTCCGCTAACGGACAACAACGGACATCGCTGGACCCAAATCGGACATTGGCAGCTCATTCGATCGTGCCGTAGTGGCGCCACCTATCTCGATACCTTTACGTTAAATCAAAGCCGTTCAGATTACGGGCTGAGAAGGTTTTTGAAACACAGCCACACCAGGGTAGCCCATGTGCATCATCTGCAATCCTTCACTCGCCGACGCATTCCGCGGGCTTTCGTACAAATCCCGCCGTCAATTTCTGCGCAGCGCGGCGGGCGCGGTGGCCGGAACCTTTGTCGCCGAAGCGGTCAATCCGGCGTTTGCAGACGGCGCGATTAACCAGATGATCGGTAAGGGCTTTGTAGCAGGCCCCGCGACTATCTTCGTCGCGAAGAAAATCATCACTATGGAATGCGATAACCCGACGGCGACTGCTGTGGCCGTAGCAGGCAACAAGATCCCCGCCACGGGATCACTCGATCAGGTGAAGCTGGCGCTAGGTGACCGCCCTTACCGCCTCGATCAGACCTTCGCCAACAAGGTCCTGACGCCGGGGTTTATCGACCAGCACCTGCATCCAGTTCTTGGCGCGCT
>DASSLE010000182.1:0-4240 GCA_035689725.1 Pseudolabrys sp. | reverse complement strand
ACGTCGCCAGCCTCGATCCCAGCCTTCTGCGCCGGACTGTTTGCCTGCGGCTCGGACACGAGCGCGCCTTCCGCCTTCTTGAGGCCGAGACTATCGGCAATGTCCTGCGTCACGGGCTGGATCTGAACGCCAATCCATCCTCGCGTAACCGAACCGTGCTCCTTAAGCTGAGCAACCACGCTGTTCACGGTGTCGGACGGGATTGCAAACGCGATGCCAACCGAGCCGCCAGACGGCGAGAAGATCGCGGTGTTGACACCAATCACATTACCATCGGTATCGAACGTCGGACCGCCGGAGTTTCCTTTATTTACTGGCGCATCGATCTGGATGAAGTCGTCATAGGCACTGGCGCCAATATCGCGGCCGCGCGCCGACACGATGCCGGCCGTGACGGTGCCGCCGAGGCCAAACGGATTGCCGACTGCGAGGACCCAATCACCAATCCGTGGAGACTTGTCCGACAGTTTCACGTAAGGGAATGGCCCGTCCTCGACCTTGATCAGCGCGAGATCCGTACGCGGGTCGGTGCCGATGACCTTGGCATTATGGGTCTTCCCATCATCGGTGGTGACCTGAACGCTCTCGGCCTTTTCGACCACGTGATTGTTGGTCACCGCATAACCGTCAGCGGAGATGAAGAAGCCGGAGCCTTGCCCGGTAATCATATTGTGACCGCGGCCGCGCGGCATGCCTTCCGGGTCGTTCGGCATATCGGGCATGCCAAAGCGGCGGAAGAACTCGCGCAATCCGGGAGGAACATCATTGCCTCCGAGGCCAGTGGTCTGCGAACCACCGTCAACTTTAACGCGGACCGAGATTACCGCCGGTTTGACCTTCTCGACGATGTCGGCAAAGCCGACAGGAGCTTGCAACTTGTGCGCCTGTTCGGAAAGGTTCTGCGCGAACGCGGCCGGATAGCCGGCGGGCAGATTGAGGCCAGGGACCACTACGAGCACGGCGGCGCCGAGGCCGGCGATGGTGGTGGCGAGGAGAACAAACCGGCGGGCGGACAGCACGCGCGGCTTCGTGAGAGTTCCGGGAGCGGAAATGACGCTCGGCTTCATCGAAAAAATCTCCATCAGGATTCGTGGCACGGGTGTGCGCCGCTTCGAACCCAAAGATGGGACGATGAGCCTTACAGCGTCCTGTCGGCGGGATTAAACTTTTGTAAGGTGGGGGATAACAAATTTTATTGAAATTCAATAGACTAATCAATGCTTGGGGGCAGCCGAATCCACCAAAGTCGAAAGCCGGCGCTGCTCCTCCGAGCTGAGCGCTTCGAGAGCAAGGCTCGTCTCTTTTCGCCGGCGTGCCATCAAAACCAACCCGATTGCGCCGGCGATCAGCGCCGCCGGAGGTAAGCCCCACAAAAGTAACGTGTGCCATTCGAGCCGTGGCCTGAGCAGCACGAACTCGCCATAGCGCGCCACAAGAAAATCGAGCACTTGCTGGTCGCTATCGCCTTTGGTGAGCCGCTCCCGAACCAGGACCCGCAGATCGCGTGCTAGCGGCGCTTCTGAATCGTCAATCGACTGGTTCTGACAAACCATGCAGCGCAGCTCGCTCGACAAATTGCGCGCGCGTAGCTCTAGGGCGGTGTCTTTTAATACCTCATCCGGCTGCACCGCGAGTGCCGTCCCCGCCGCAGCAAGCGCGATGAGCAATGCAATCGGTGCGAGACGGTACATACGCCTTACTCCGCTGGCGCAAGAGCAGACTTGGCTGCCGGCTTCGGCGCTCCGATGCGCAATCTCCTATCGGATAGCGACAGCGCACCGCCTAACATCATCACCACCGCCCCGAACCAGATCAGCAACACCATCGGCTTGTAGTAGAGCCTGACCGCAATGGAGCCATCGTCATTGGTTTCGCCAAGCGACACATAGAGTTGGCCCAGCGCTCGCGACATCAAGGCTGCTTCATTGGTCGTCATTCCGCGAGCAGAGAAACTGCGCTTTGAGGGCTCCATGGTACCGATCGGTACGCCGCCACTGCGCACAGTGAATTTTGCCACGAGCGCGTTGTAATTCGGGCCTTGCCGCTGCACGAGACCGTCGAAGGAAAATTCGTAGCCGGAAAGCGAAACGCTTTGCATTGGTTTCACCGAGATGATTCGTTCTGTTCCCCAGGTAGCCGCGCAGACAATGCCGAGCATGGACACGGCGATACCGAAGTGAGCGATCGCGGTGCCCCAGGTCGAACGCGGCAGCCCCGCGGCACGGTGGCGAACGGTTGCGAGCGGCAAGCGAAACAAGCCGGTGCGCTCCACCAAATCGATCAGCGCGCCGAGCATTACAAACAGGGCAAGACCCACGCCGAACGGCGCAAGTACCGACTGGCCGCCTTCTACCGCGAAGGTTATTGCGACCGTAACGATGCCGATTGCGAACGCTGTCATCAACCGCTGCGCTACGCCCAAAAGATCGCCGCGTTTCCAGGCCAGCAAGGGACCAAACGGCATGGCGAACATCAGCGCCACAAACAGGGGTCCAAAGGTCAAATTGAAAAACGGCGCGCCGACCGAAATCTTTTCACCGGTCAGGGCTTCCAGTGCCAGTGGATAAAGCGTGCCGATGAACACAGTAAGACAGGCGGTGGTCAAAAACAGATTATTGAATACCAGCGCACCCTCGCGCGAGACTGGTGCGAACAGCCCGCCCTGCTTCAACATTGATGCGCGCCACGCGAACAGGGTGAGACCGCCGCCGATAAACAGCATCAGGATGGCGAGGATAAACACGCCACGCGTGGGATCGGTGGCGAAGGCATGCACAGACGTGAGAACCCCGGAGCGCACCAAAAAGGTACCGATCAGCGATAGCGAGAAGGTCAGGATCGCCAGCAGGATGGTCCAGATTTTCAGAGCATTGCGCTTTTCCATCACCACGGCGGAATGCAACAGCGCGGTGCCGGCCAGCCATGGCATCAGCGAAGCGTTCTCTACCGGGTCCCAGAACCAGAAACCGCCCCAGCCAAGTGTGTAATAAGCCCAGTATGAGCCCATCGCGATGCCGACCGTCAGAAATATCCATGCGGCCAAAGTCCACGGCCGCACCCAGCGCGCCCAGGCGGCATCGATGCGGCCTTCGATCAACGCAGCGATGGCAAAGGAGAAGGCGATGGAAAAGCCGACATAACCGAGATAAAGCAGCGGCGGATGGATGGCGAGGCCGGGGTCCTGCAAGATCGGATTGAGATCGCGACCTTCGACTGGCGGCTGCGCCAGCCGCAGGAACGGGTTCGAAGTCAGCAGGATGAACAGATAGAAGGCACATGCGATCCACGATTGTACCGCCAGCACATGCGCCTTCAATGTCGCCGGCAAGTTAGCACCGAACGCCGCTACAAGCGCGCCAAACAGCGAGAGGATCAAAACCCACAAGAGCATCGAGCCCTCGTGGTTTCCCCACACGCTGGTGATCTTGTAGATCAGCGGCATCAACGAGTGAGAGTTCTCGAAAACAGTCGCTACCGAGAAGTCGGACGTAACGTAGCAAATTGTAAGCGCCAAAAACGACAGCGCGACAAACACGAATTGCATTAGGGCAGTGGAATTAGCGAGGCGCATCAGTGCGCCGTCGCGACCGCGTGCGCCGACGATCGGCGCGGCCGATTGAATCAGCCCGAGTGCAAGCGCTAATACCAACGCATAGTGACCGAGTTCCGGGATCATCGCGGCCTACCCCCTGCGCCTTGTACCTCACCTTCCTGCCAGCGCCCGCTCTTCTTCAAGGCATCCACCACTTCGCGCGGCATATAACGCTCATCGTGCTTGGCGAGCACAGTGTCGGCGGCGAGAGTGCCGCCCGGCTCAAGCTTGCCTTCCGCTACCACGCCCTGCCCCTCGCGGAACAGGTCCGGCACAATGCCTTGATAACGCACCCCAATGTCAGTCTTGCCGTCAGTGACCGCAAATCGCACGAGAAGATTGTCGCCGCGTTCTACGCTACCCGCCTTGACCAGCCCACCGATACGCATGCGCGTGCCCGGAGATATGTGTTTTTCTGCGACGTCGGTCGGCGAATTAAAGAACACGATCGAATCGCGCAATGCGCTCAATACCAAAGCGGCCGCAACGGCCAGAACGCCAAGGCTTGCGCCGATCAGAACCAATCTCCGTTGCTTACGTGTCATTCCGCCTCGCTCAGCCCTCGAGCCCCAAACTTTTGATCATATCTTCTATGCGGCGGAGCTTGTCAGGATCCGTGGCGAGTGCCCGTTTTGCATCGGCGGCCGC
>DASSLE010000181.1:0-12163 GCA_035689725.1 Pseudolabrys sp. | reverse complement strand
ACCGGTAGCAGGACGCAAAGCTCGCTTTCCAGTGTCCAGGGCGGGTTGACTATGACCATTCCGGCACCATTGAGCCGGCTCGGATCGCTGAGTGGGGCCACGAGGATCTCGGCCCGGAGCACCTTGTTGAGCGCCAGCCGGCGCAGGCTTTTGGCAAAAGCATCCGTCATGCTGCGCCCTTTGATTGGATACCAGAGGACGTAGACGCCGGTCGGCCATTTGCGGTGCGCGGCCGCCAAGCCCCTGGCAAGCCGTGAGAAATCGTTTTCGGCCTCGAACGGTGGATCTACCAGCACCAGGCCTCGGCGCTCTTTCGGCGGCACGTACGCATTCAGTGCGGTCCAGCCATCAACTGCCAATGTCTTGATGCGGGCATCGCCACGCAAATTGCGGCGTAATGCGGCCGCCGTCTTGGGCTCAAGCTCGCAGGCGAGCAGCCGGTCTTGGGGGCGCAACCAGGCACGCGCAAGGGCCGGTGACCCGGGATAGACACGGAGCCGATCGCGTTCATTCAGGGCGCGAACCACCTCAAGATAGGGGGAAAGCAGCTTCGCCACTGCTTCCGGAGTTTGCGCGGCCACAAGCTTGCCGATGCCCGCCTGCCATTCGCCGCCGCGGGTCGACTTCTCGCCCGTGAGGTCGTAGACGCCGGCACCGGCATGGGTATCAATCACTCGGAACGCTGCAGGCTTGCCTCGCAAATAGTGCAAGATGCGACAAAGCACTGCATGTTTGAACACATCGGCGAAATTGCCGGCGTGGAATTCGTGGTTGTAGTTCACGGCCGGGCTCGCCAGTTCGCAACGGCCTCATATCGATCGACTTGGCAAGCTTATGCCACAACCTTGGCTCACTAGCGTATCGATCATCTACCGCGCACTGCCGGCATTGCAACTTTATTGAGACGGCAGGTGCGGCGCGCGATTTCAGTACAGTTGCGGAATGAAAAATCTTTGCCGAGGCAGACGCGCACCTCAGTCAGCCGTTTACCGTCGCAAGAAACCGCCATCGCGGCGCGCGAAAGTTCCGGGTTGGCTTTGACGAACGCCTCGGCCACTTCGAAGGGCGTTACAGTGATCGGCTTGTCGAGCTCTAGGTAATCAGGCGGAATCTTCACCACCGCCCGCGCCTTGCGCACCGCTTCGAAGTAGGCGCGCGGCGAGAGGCCAGAACATGTCCCATGCTGATCCCATTCATGGAAGATCAGGCCCGGGCTCGGCATGAGGTCAAGCATATTTCCGACGGTTGCACGGTCGAGCCGCGGTGCAGGCACCTGGCAATAGGACGGGAAGCCCCGTTCATATTGCGGCCAGAGGCCGTGCACCACAAACGCAAAAGGACGGCCAGCGCATTGCCGGTCTGGCGCCCGATTGGGCCTTCGGTCTTGCGCGGCGTCGCAATAAGACGGCGACCAGGACAACGCCAACACATAAAAATCGAAGCGGCCGGGCTCGCCCTGGCGGCGGTCCTGAGCGAGTGCGACGAGCGCGAAAATCAATGTGAAGCTGCAAGCAACGGCGGCGATGTGAGCCAAGCGGAAAATAGGATGACTCATGGCCGACCCTCACCGGATACCAGAACAAATCGGAAATTGACGTGGCTCAACGGTTCCCTATACAGGATACCGCGACAAAGGAACACTTCAAGAACATATTAGAATAAATCGTGATCGCCCGGATAGCCCGTGTCTAAGGCCGCGCCATTTTACAGGCGGGGTTATAGGCCCAGTTGCGATCAAGTCCGACAACACACCACTCGACCCCCCAGGTCATTCCGATCATGTCGGTATCCTCGCCGATCGAGTAGTGCACAGTGTGCTGACGCCCATCGCTCACCATAGCGACGGCAGAGCAGTAGCGGCGTGGGATGGTTTGGGGTGCCCAGGGCCGGAATGCGGTTTCCCGAATCCGGTCAAAACCTACGATTTGCAGATCGGAATTCCAGAATCGGCCTTCCTTCTGCGCAAAACGATAAGCGATAGTATTGAGCGCGGCCTCGCATGGCGGCAGTACACCGTCATAGCGCGGACCAATCAGATAAATACTCTTTTCCAGCCAACCTGCCGCAGCAGCTGGCGTTGCCGCGCCTACCGCAAGGCAAATTGCGACCACAAAGAACCGAAGAGAACGAGACCCGACCATCATAGCGAGCTCCCCAAGCGACGCGCGACTCTAGCACAGCTTTTACCCGTCGCGCCCGCTTTGTATCACAACTTTGCGCCCGCCAATTCCATTGTCCGGCAGGGCTCAAACGGAGGCTCGCCAATCCCCCAGTACGGCCTGTACCAGCGTAAGTGCCGCTACTGCCGCCGTGTCCGCACGTAGAATGCGAGGGCCGAGCGCAATGCGCACGACCTTTGAACGCTTGAGCAGAGCCGCCCGTTCTACATCGGCGAATCCGCCTTCCGGGCCAATTAATACAGCGAGAGGCTGGCCCTGGCGGCACCGCGCAGCGTTTAAGGCCGCCACAGGGTCCGCCACCTCCGCATCTTCATCGCAAAATACCAATAGGCGGTCGGGATCATCAGCGATCCGATCAAATGGCACAGGCTCGGCGACAACCGGGATACCCAGGATGCCACATTGCTCGGCGGCCTCGATTACATTGGCACGCATCCGGTCGAGATTGATGCGCGTGATTTGCGTGTGCCGGGTGATCACCGGCTGGAGCAAAGAGGCACCCATCTCCACTGCCTTTTGCACCATGTAGTCGAGGCGGGCGTGCTTAAGAGGCGCGAACAGGAAATGCAGCTCCTTTGTCCGAGGCTGCGTGCGCGCACACGCACCAATCGCTGCCGCCACAGTCCGCTTCCCGACGGAAGAGAGGCTAGCCTGCCATTCGCCATCGCGGCCGTTGAACAGCAGCACCCCATCGCCCCGCCCTAACCGGAGCACGTTGATGAGATAGTTTGCCTGGTCCTGGTCCAGCAAAACCTCGCCGCCCGCGGCCAACGGTGCGTCCAAAAAAAGGCGGGGGGTGCGGAAGTCATAGCGCGGCATGGGTTAACCGTTACAAGGCGGCAGCCGGCACCCGTTTACGCGCTCTGGCGGGGCTCCGCGAGGCCTATTGGACAAAGTCCCTTGCCGCCTTCCCGACGCATTCGGGTTGTTATAAGCCACTCCGGAAATGTCCCACTGGAATAATACAGTGGAGACCGCAGAGGTCAGTCCCATGAGATTGCGATGGGCAATGGTCGCCCTATGCATTGTTCCGCTGTGCGCCGGCGTGGCGAACGCACAATTTCAACCTGTACAGCCTGCACCGCCGCAGCAGGAACCGCCTTGCGTCAAGGAATTCTTCAAGATGCGTGACGACGCCGAGAAGAAGGGACTGGCGATCAAGACGGCGAACGAGCGCAAAGCTTCGCCAAAGGAGGCTTGCCAACTATTCGGTGCGCTGCTCGCCGCGCAATCAAAGATGCTCAAGTATGCCAACGAAAATTCGGTATGGTGCGGTATCCCTCCGCAGGTTTCGGAGAATCTCAAACAGGCCGTCGCCAAGGTGTCCGAGATCCGTACCAAAGTCTGCCAGGCCGCCGCGGCGCCCGCCCAACAACCGCCCAGCCTGAGCGATGCGCTCACCAATCCTGTTCCTGACTCCAACAACATCAAGACCGGGCGCGGCACGTTCGACACTCTGACCGGCAGCCCACTCGGAAAATGAACGAGAGCTCCGGACGCGTCGCCGATGCGACCGGAAACTGGGTCGACGGTCTCGCGCCATCCTTCAGCCGCCCCTATTTGCGACTCGCACGCCTCGACCGGCCGATCGGTTCCTGGCTGCTGCTGATGCCGTGTTGGTGGTCGGTTGGACTTGCCGGCATGCACGAGGGCCGCTTCCCAGGCCTGTCGCACATCGTGCTATTCTTCATCGGCGCATTTGCAATGCGCGGCGCCGGCTGCACCTGGAACGATCTGGTCGATCGCAATCTCGATGGGCTGGTGGAACGCACGCGCTCGCGGCCGATCCCTTCGAAACAGGTCACGATCGCGCAAGCGACCACTTTCATGCTGGCGCAGGCACTCGTCGGTCTACTGGTGCTGATCCAGTTCAATCACTTTACTGTCGTCACCGGCTTCGCCTCATTGCTCGTAGTCGTCATCTACCCATTCATGAAACGCATCACCCATTGGCCGCAGATTTTCCTCGGCCTTGCCTTCTCATGGGGCGCCCTAATGGGCTGGCCAGCCGCGTTCGGCCGGCTCGATTGGTCCGCGCTCGTGCTCTATGCCGGATCGATTTGCTGGGTCATTGGATATGACACCATCTACGCCCATCAGGACCGCGAGGACGATCTTCTGATCGGCATCAAGTCGACTGCGCTGTTATTCGGTGAGCGCACGCAACCGATGCTCGCCGGCTTTTATGCCTGCGCGGTGGTGCTGATCGCGGTGGCGGGTTTCATGGCCGGCGGGGGTATATTCTTCACGATCGGCTTGATCGCCTTCGCCGCGCACCTGGCCTGGCAAGTGACCCGGCTCGATATCAACGATCCGGAACACTGCCTGATGCTGTTCAAATCCAATCGCGATGCCGGCTTTATTCTGTTCGGCGCGATGCTGATCGACGCGGCGGTCTAGTGGGCCGTCAACCGGTCATCAGCGGATTTCATTTTTTGGGAAATTAGATGCGGTGACGCCGGAGGCGCAATCGTGCCGGTGACGTCGCTGTCGTCCAATTCGATGCCTGTAGCAGCACCGTGGCGTTGGGCAGCGGGCTTCAAACCAAGCAGCACATCGTCGGCATCCAGAATATAACCGTCCGCGCCAGGCACCGCCGCTGGTGAACGGCTCGTCTGGATGTTCTTCCGGAAGGCGCCCGTAAACGCGGGACCACGCTGGCGCGCATAAATCGCCCGGGCGTTTGCTGCCGCGACTTCGCCGGAAATCGCCTCCGGCCGGCAAGGACGCTCTCCGCTCGAACGGCGCATCAGATCGACATGGATGTGATTGTAATGGGCGGCGTTGTAGCCGGGCGCCAGCACCGTCGTAAAATTATCGCAGGCTGCAAGATGGACGTCGCGCAGGAAACCCTGCTCTTCCGGGGTGCCATGCCAGCCTTCCTGCACCGTAACCCGGCGGCCATCAGCGAACGTGAAGGCAGCGATATCGATCGCATTACCGAACGCATGTTCGGAAATGCCCGAACCACCGGCGCCGACCATGCCACGGCAGGAATAGGCGGAGATCTGCTTGATCTCGGTGACTGGCGTGCCGAACCAGCGCATCGCCGCAGGTTGCACGCCTTCGCCCACCCAGTGGTCGAGCGCGGAGACGATCGGACAGGCCAGTGTCGCGGGCGGTGTGAGAGTGGCGGGCGTGATGTTGGCCACCGTTTGCCGTCCGCGTGTGGGTCCGAGCGGTGGCGACGCGCGCTGTGGCGGCTGATAAACCGGACCACCATAGTCGCGCTGCTGCGGCGGCTGATAGACCGGCGCACCATAGGCGCGCTGCGGCGTATACGGTCCGGGCGCGCGACCGGGCGGCAGTACGGCATCGTCGGGAATATCATTGGGAAGCGGTGAAACGCCGGGTACGGCGCCCGGCGCGCTGAGTGTTAGCGGTTGGCCACCCGGCGCGACGGAATTGGGTCGTTCTGCTGGCGGCGCTCCCGGCACCCATCGCATGCGTGGCGCCGGCGTGGATTGCACAGGCATGGGCGTGGCTTGTATCGGTGCGGGCGGCGCGTATTGCGGCTCGTTGACCGGCCAGCGCGGCATCTGCGCGGAGCTGCCGGGAATCGATCCGGGTGGACGCGGATCGTCTGCATAACCGATCAACGGACTGCTCTCGCCCAGGGCCGCGACCTTGAGCGGGAAATCGGCACCGCACATGCCCGGGCCTTCGATCGGCTCGATCTGAACGACCCCGGTGCCGATCTTGACGGAACCCGATTTCAAACATTCAACCTCGGCTTGGTGCCGCCAGGCCGCCCGTTCGCCGGACATGAAGCTGCGCCCGCAACCGGCAAGCGCCAGCACCAGGCCTGCGCCGACGAGGTAGAAACCCACGCCACCCTTCATACCCGCGAAAATGCGAGCAGTTTCTTTAACGAGGCTTCAACGCCTGCGGCCGGCGATTTCGTTAAGGATAACAAATCCTTGCCAAAATGCGCCTCCCGCCTTGAACCGCTCGCTGCTCTCGGTTCACATCACTGCGTGGGGACGCGATTATTCGGGGGCGCATGATCTCATCGGAAAACCGGTTCCGTTCGTGATCATGCGCTGAGGAGATTCAATGGAAGGCAAGGCCCGGTTCATTTTTCCGGTCATGATCAGTGCGCTCATCGTCTTTGTAGTGAGCGGCGTTGTGACTTTCAGCAATATCGGTTTCCGCGCCGACTTCGTACCGCGCTGGCTCAAAGCCTTCGCAACCGGCTGGCCGGTCGCTGCCGTACTCGCGTTCTTCGCAGTTCCACACGTTCGCCGCGCAACCGAGGCGATCGTGCGGCTGATCGACGGCCAGGCCTAG
The DNA here is from genome assembly GCA_035689725.1 of Pseudolabrys sp. Lineage (GTDB taxonomy): Bacteria > Pseudomonadota > Alphaproteobacteria > Rhizobiales > Xanthobacteraceae > Pseudolabrys. The sequence goes on along the minus strand of DASSLE010000181.1, from coordinate 5,693 downwards.
AGCCTCACTGCGCCGGCTTGATCCCGAGAGTCTCGCCGATCTGCTTCACGGTCGCACGCTGGTCATCGAGCGCTGCCGCAAATTCGGCAGGCGTTCCCGGATTGACCACTTGCCCCGTAGCGCTCAGTTTCGCCTCGATCTCCGGATCGCTCACGACCTGACGGATATCAGCTGCGATGCGGTCGCGCACGGACTGCGGCATATCGCGTGGGCCAAGCACGCCGACCAGGCCATCGAACTCCAGCGCCTTGTAGCCGGCTTCCGACGCAGTCGGAATGTCGTTCAGCGCCTTGGCATGCTGACGGTTGGTCAAGGCAATGACCTTGACCTTACCGGCCTGCACCCGTGGCCGCATAATCGCGTAAGCTCCGACAAAGGCGTGGATGCGTCCTTCGGCAAGATCATTGATGGCTTGCACAGCATCTTTGTAAGGCACCTTGGCCATGTCGAGTTTTTCGATCTTCAGCCACGCGGCGAACAGCAGATCGTTGGCGCCAGTGACAGAGGCGTAGTTCAACTTGTCGGGCTCCGCTTTGATCTTCGCGGCCAGTTCCTTGATCGTGGACACGTTGAGGTCAGCCGGCACGCCGAGCGCGATCAATGTATTGGTCACGCGCGCGATGGGCGTGAGATCTTTCGGATCGTAGGGCAGCTTGTCGTGCAGCAATGGGTGGGCGGTGAAAGTAGACGCCGGCGCGAACAGAAGCAAATGGTCATCGTGCGCGCCGAGCACCGCGGTAATGGCGAGGAAGGCATCGCCACCGGGACGGTTCTCGACGACAACCGGCTGGCCCCATTTCACCGCAAGCTTGTCGGCCAATAGTCGCGCAGTGATATCGACGCCCGAACCCGGACCAAGCGGAATGATAAATCGGACCGGGCGCTGCGGCCATGACTGACCGGACGTTTGTGCTTGCGCAAATGACCCCGCGGCAAGCGCAGCTGCCGCGCAAAAGGCAAGGATCAACAAGGCGTGGCGCAAACGTGGCATTGTATCCTTCCGAATATTCAGTTTCTGAGCGAGGCAGATTGAGCTCCAATCGTCTCACATTGTCATTTGACTTTCTTAGTCTATTTCACCGTTTGTGCAGTGCGGGATACCGACAACTTATTATGGATTGTCGCGAATTTGTCATCTGAATACCACTCGCGCGAGGACACATTGATTTACCCCCAGCGTTTTTTTGCGAAGCGCGATCAATTGGTTGGTATCGCCATATGCGCCATGCATGAACCGCCGCCCAAATTTTGCCCGAACAAGGCGCGACCAGCTTCGATGACTTCGCGTGATGTGCTACAATATCACTACGTCAACAAGGGAGGCACCTGCCGTGGACCTTTCCTTGAGGCTGAATGCACTGGCTATATGTGCCGTATTTGTATTCGTCGGCGCAATTCTGCTGGGCGCATTCTGAGTTCAAGAGGCCGACGACGACGCCAAACTAAAAATTGCCGGTGTAAAACCGGTCGAGGGATTCAGACACCGGAGAGCCAAACTCTCCGGTGTTTTGTTTTTTGCGTTCCGCTGTCGTCCTGGGCGAAGCGAGGCCCAGGACGACAAGGAGACCGTTTTACGCCGAGACGATGCTGGGCGACGCGTGCAGATCGTAGTTGAGGATCGGCGCGAGCCACTTTTCCGTTTCGCCTACGCTCCACCCTTTGCGCCTGGCGTAATCTTCCACCTGATCGCGCTCAATTTTTCCGACGCCGAAATATGCGCTCTGCGGGTGGCTGAAGTAGAGGCCGCACACCGCCGCGCCTGGCCACATCGCGAAGCTTTCGGTGAGTTTCACGCCAATGCGTTCACTCTCCAACAGCTTGAACAGAGTGCCCTTCTCGGTGTGATCGGGTTGCGCCGGATAGCCAGGGGCCGGACGGATGCCGCGATATTTTTCGGCGACCAGCTGTTCGCCGCTAAGCGCCTCGTCGCGGGCATAGCCCCAAAACTCCTTGCGCACACGCTGATGCAAGCGTTCGGCGAAAGCTTCGGCCAGACGGTCAGCCAGCGCCTTCACCATGATGGCGGAGTAATCATCATTAGCGCGCTTGAACCGCTCAGCGACCTCGTCCTCGCCGATACCGGCGGTCACAGTGAAGCCGCCGACATAGTCGGCAAGCCCGCTGTCGCGCGGCGCGATGAAATCGCTTAGCGCGGTATTGGCACGGCCCTCGCGCTTGGACAGCTGTTGCCGCAAAGAATGCAACACAGCGATCGGCTCGCCGCGATCCTCGTCGCCGAAAACATGGATATCATCGCCCTCGGCATTCGCCGGCCAGAACCCGATCGCGGCGCTCGCGCTGAACCAATGCTCGGCCACGATCTTTTCCAACATCGCGCGCGCATCGTCGTACAAAGGGCGCGCAGCCGAACCAAATTTTGCGTCGTCCAGGATTGCGGGAAATTTGCCGGAAAGCTCCCAGGTCGAGAAAAACGGCGTCCAGTCGATATAATCGATCAGTTCCTTGATCGGATATTTGGTCAGAAGCTTCGTTCCAATAAAGCCGGGCTTCGGCGGCTGGTAGGCGCCCGACCAATCAAGCTTGAGCGCATTAGCACGAGCCGCCGCAAGCGGCAGCCGCGCCTTGTCCTCCTGGGCGCGCGCATGCGCAGTGGCAATACGGGCATACTCCCCGCGCAGCTCGGCCACATAGCCGGCGCGCATATCAACCGACATCAGTGTCTGCGCCACGCCGACCGCGCGGCTTGCATCGTTCACATAGACCGTCTGCCCGCGCTGGTAATTCGGATGAATCTTCACCGCCGTGTGAACACGGCTGGTGGTGGCGCCGCCGATCATCAGCGGCAAATCGAAACCTTGCCGCTCCATCTCCGCCGCCACATGGCACATTTCATCGAGGGAGGGCGTAATCAGCCCGGACAAGCCGATAATGTCGGCTTTCTCCGTGCGCGCGGTCTCAAGGATTTTCGCCGCCGGCACCATGACTCCGAGATCGACCACCTCGTAGTTGTTGCACTGGAGCACAACGCCGACGATGTTTTTGCCGATATCGTGCACATCGCCTTTCACCGTCGCCATCACGATCTTGCCGTTGGAGCCGCCGTGCTGGCGGCCATCCTTTTGCTGCTCCATAAAAGGCATCAGATAGGCGACCGCCTGTTTCATCACGCGCGCGGATTTCACCACCTGCGGCAGGAACATTTTTCCTGAGCCGAACAGGTCGCCGACGACGTTCATGCCGCCCATCAGCGGGCCTTCAATCACGTCGAGCGGGCGCCTGGCGCGCGTGCGCGCCTCCTCGACGTCGGCTTCGATGAAATCGGTGATACCGTGAACCAGTGCATGCGTCAGTCGCTTCTCGACCGGCTGTTCGCGCCATGCGAGGTCGACCTCTCTGGCTTCCTGTCCGGCGCCGTGAAATTTTTTGGCAAGATTCAACAAACGTTCGGCCGCGTCGGGACGTCGATTAAGCACAACGTCCTCGCAGGCCTCGCGCAATTCCGCGTCTAGATCGTCATAAACCGCGATCTGGCCGGCATTGACGATCCCCAAATCCATGCCGGCCTTGATGGCGTGGAACAGAAACACCGAATGCATCGCCTGGCGCACCTGCTCATTGCCGCGGAACGAGAACGACAGGTTCGATACGCCGCCGGACACATGCGCGTGCGGCAGATTCCCCCGTATCCAGCGCGCGGCCTCGATGAAGGCGACGCCGTACCCGTTGTGCTCCTCCATTCCAGTGGCAATGGCGAAGATATTCGGGTCGAAAATAATGTCTTCGGGCGGAAAGCCTACCTGATTGACCAGAATGTCGTAGGCGCGTTTGCAGATCGACGTCTTGCGTTCGAGCGTATCGGCCTGGCCCTTCTCGTCGAACGCCATCACCACGACCGCCGCACCATAGCGGCGCACGGTGCGGGCGTGCTCGATAAATGCCGCCTCCCCCTCCTTCATTGAGATCGAATTCACCACCGGCTTGCCTTGCACGCATTTCAGGCCCGCCTCGATCACGGAAAACTTCGAGGAATCGACCATCACCGGCACGCGCGCGATGTCGGGCTCGGCGGCAATGAGATTGAGGAACGTCGTCATCGCCTGCTCGGAATCGAGCAGACCTTCATCCATGTTAACGTCGATCACCTGCGCGCCGCTTTCCACCTGCTCGCGCGCGATCGATAGCGCCGCCGCATAGTCGCCGGCAGTGATCAGCTTGCGGAATTTGGCGGAGCCGGTGACGTTGGTGCGCTCGCCGACATTGACGAAAGGAATTTCCGGGGTGCGCGTAAATGATTCGAGCCCCGAGAGGCGCAATTGCCGCGGCACGTCCGGAACGGCACGTGGGGCCTTGCCGGCGACGGCTTTCGCGATTGCCGCAATATGGTCAGGCGTAGTGCCACAACAGCCGCCGACAACATTGACCAATCCGGCCTCGGCGAATTCGCCCAGGAGATCACCCATATACGCGGGGCTTTCGTCGTAATAGCCAAATTCGTTCGGCAGGCCGGCATTCGGATAGGCGCACACGAAGGTATCGGCCAGCCGTGCCAACTCCGCGATATGCGCGCGCATCTCGCTCGCACCGAGCGCGCAATTGAGACCGATGGTCACCGGCGCGGCGTGTTTCACCGAATTCCAGAACGCGTCCGGCGTCTGCCCCGACAGCAGGCGGCCGGAGCGATCGGTGATCGTACCGGAGATCATCACCGGCAAGTCGAGGCCGCGTTCGTCGCAAACTTCCGAAATGGCGTAGATTGCCGCCTTGGCGTTGAGCGTGTCGAAGATAGTCTCGATCAGGAGCAGGTCTGTGCCGCCATCGATCAGCCCGCGCACCTGCTCTCCGTAAGCCGTACGCAATTGATCGAAGGTGATCGCACGAAAGCCGGGATTGGCAACGTCCGGCGAGATTGAGGCGGTACGGTTCGTGGGCCCGAGCGCGCCGGCGACGAAGCGGCGGCGGCCGTCTTCTTTTTCCGCTCGGGCTGCCGCTTCACGTGCGAGCGTCGCGCCGGCCTGGTTGAGCTCGTAGGCAATGCCCTCCATGCCGTAGTCGGCTTGCGCAATGGTCGTCGAGGAGAACGTGTTGGTGGAAACTATGTCGGCACCGGCGCGGAAGTACGCGAGATGGATTTCGCGCACGGCGTCCGGGCGGCTGAGATTGAGCAGGTCGTTGTTGCCGCGCACCTCTCGGTTCCAGGCGTCGAAACGGGCGCCGCGATAGCCTTCTTCGTTGAGCTTCAGCGCCTGGATCATTGTGCCCATGGCGCCGTCGAGCACGAGAATGCGCTGTTTCAGGAGGCCGACAAACTCAGATCGTAGGTTTCTGTCGGGCATTATCCTGCCAATTCCTCAGGCGTGTTCCGGGAAGAGGTTGCCGGCCTCAGGCCCAGCAGGTGGCAAATCGCGAACACGAGATCGGCGCGATTCATGGTGTAAAAGTGGAAGGTAGTGACCCCGCGGTCGACGAGATCGAATACCTGCTCGGCCGCGACCGCGGCGGCAATCAGCTTACGTGTGGCAGCGTCGTTATCGAGGCCATGAAAGCGTTCGGCGAGCCATGCCGGCACCGAGGCGCCGCAACGCTTGGCAAACCCGGTAGTGGCCTTGAAGTTTTGCACCGGCAGGATGCCCGGCACGACGGGTATGTGGATTCCCCGCGCGCGGACGCGATCGAGATAGCGGAAATAGAGGTCGTTCTCGAAGAAAAACTGGGTGATGGCGCGGGTCGCGCCG